>JANMWW010000216.1:0-9245 GCA_031394155.1 Chloroflexota bacterium
GACCTGGAGGGCGAGCTCGACCGCCGGTTCGACCAACTCGACCTGTTTCGCGCTCAGGTAAGCGTTCGCGAGCGGGGTCTCGCCAAGGTCGAGGTAACGGACGAGCTCTCGTGATCCGCACACGCGACAGCGGTCATGGACCTTGGCGAGCACGTCGTGTGCGGGCACCGTTTTCATCGACGTGCGGAGCGTATCGAACCGGCGGTTGATCGACGTAGCGTTCGAGGATCAGCGTCGCCCGATCGGCATCGCTGTCGTGCGCCGATCGAGCTAGCGCGGGATGGCGGTCTTCACGTACCAATCACCGACGTTCCAGAAGCGATCGCTCGGCGCGGTGATCGGCGTGACGCGCAGACCCTGCACCTCGGTGCGCTGCGCGTAAAGATAGTCCGGGTAATACAGGAAGATCACCGGCACCTCGGTGGCCACGGTCTGAAAGACCGTCGAGATCAGTTCGAGCCGCTTCGCTTGGTCGGAGGTCCGCCGTGAGTTCTCGAGCGCGCGATCGAGCGGCAGCGTGAAGAAGCCCGAAAAGTTGTGCCCGGGATCGGCGATCTCGGTCGAGTGGAAGAGCGGATACGGATCAGAGTCCCCACTCCCGGTCACGCCGATGAGGAGTGCGTCGTATGAGCGCTCGCTCACGACCTTCTCCAGCAGCACGTTGAACGGCACCGCTTTCAGCTCCGCTGTGATGCCGATCTGACTGAGGTCGGCGACGATCTGCAGTGCCGCCGCAACGCGGGACGCGTCGTCCGACGTGCTGATGGCGAACGACAGCTTCACGCCGCCCTTGTCCCGTATCCCATCGCCGTCGTGATCCTTCCAATCGGCGGCGTCGAGCATCGCGCGCGCGTTACTGGCCGAGTGTTCGTACCGAGCCACGTCGCGGACGTACGCCCACGACGTCGGAGGCACGAGCTCATTCGCGACGCGACCCCGCCCGTCGGCCGCGACCTCGAGGATGCGGCCCTTGTCGATGGCCGTCGCGATCGCCTGACGCACGACGCGGTCGCGGAAGATCGCTTTCTGTGGCCGAACGTTGAAGAAGAGTGCCGTGTAGTCAGATGTCGGGAAGCTGTAGAGCGACATGTTCTTGTAGCCGCGTGCGCGCACCGCGTCGGATGCGGAGAGGCCGCCGATGCCGTCCACCTCGCCACGCGAGACCGCAGCCAGCGCGTCGGCGGTGGTCGGATATGCGCGAAGCACGATGCGATCGATGTAGGGCCGCGTGCGCTCCGGCCGCACCTTGTAGTAGTCGTCGCTTCGCGTAAGGACGACCTGACGAGCATCGACCTCGACAACACGGAAAGGGCCGGCCCCGACCGGCCGCATGTTGAAGGAGCTGCGCGGCAGATCGTTGTACGTCACGCCGGTCAGACTGTGCGCCGGCAGCAGCGGAAGCGTCGTGTTCGCGGCGAACGAGCCGAACGCCTCCGGCAGCGTGAAGCGCACGATCAGCGCGCTCACCGCTTCGGCCTTCACGCCGCGGAACGCGTCGCTGAAGGCTCCGACATACGCCTTGTCCTGGACGAGCGAGACGGTATAGAGCACGTCGGCCGCGGTGACCGGCTGACCGTCGTGCCACTTCGCATCAGAGCGGATGGTGAAGGTCCATACCTTTCCATCGACGCTCGTTGCGAACGTCGCAAGATCGGGAATGACCGATCCGTCGCGATCGAACTGCGTGAGCCCCGCGAAGACAAGGCGGACGACATCCTGGTCGACATCGGACGCGGCGAGGACCGGCTCCATGAATTGTGGTGAGCTCGTGACACCCTCGACATATGTGCCGCCCTCGGCGGGGACCACGCCGACAGGCCTAGTCTGGTCGAGGAACACCGCCCCGACGCTGACGACTGCGAAGAGCCCGATCAGCGCGATGACGATGAACTTGTCGCGCGCCGTCACCTAGAGCGCGCTCCGTGCCCCCACCAGCGAGATCACGACATAGACCGCGATGAGGACGACCGTGAGCCGGAAGAGCGTGCGCTCGAGCCCGCGCCGGCTGCGGTACGCGGTCGATTCGCCACCGAATGTGGACGAGAGACCCGTGCCTCGAGCCTGGAGGAGGATCGACGCGCTCACCGCGACGGCAATGACGATCTGGGCGACCTGCAGAAGATTCATGGGATACGAGAAATTGTAGGGCTATCGGCGCGTGTAGACGAACAGCGACTGGTCGAGAGGCCCAACGGTCGGCCGAAGCGCGTACCGCTCGAAGATCGCGGCGACCAGGTCGGGGTGCCAGCGCTGTCGCTCAAAGCCGCCGATCCGATCGAGCGCCGCGAGATCGACCTCGCTGACGATCGCGTCGAACTGCGCCGCGCGGACTGCGCTGAGCAGACGTTCGCCTTCGAGGAATGAGGTCTGCGTCTCGCGCGAGTGCGCATAGAGGCGTGACCAGAGAAAGACGTCGTCGACGATCGGCTCCCTCGCGTTCGCCACAAGCAATCCGCTGTCCTCTACCAACAGCGTCCCGGGTATGCCGCGCACGAACGCGATGCGCTCGGTGTTGCCCCACGCCCCCGTCGCGACGGTGCGGCCAGGCACGATGCCGAAGGGATTCAGCAACAGCACCGCGACCGCCGCCTGCGCGATCGCCGCGATGGGAAAACGAAGACTGCCCGCGAGCAAGGGCGCGCGGCCGGTGAGCGCGAGCGCGATCGCGGCGCTGAGGTCAAGCAGATAGTTGATCGTCGCGCCTTCCCGACCGCCGAGCAGCACGATCCCGCACGCGCCGATCGCATACGCGGTGACGATCGTGCGGCTCGGCTTCGTGACCGCGATGGTGGCGAGCGGCACGGCGAGGAGTACGAGCGCGAGCAACACCAGTGACGCGGCGGAGTCGGGATGCCACGGCAGCGCGTTCCAATCGAACGCGTGGACCTTGAAGGGCTTGTCAGGGCCGTGCGTGAGCTCGGCCACGACGATCGCCGAGACGAGTCCTGCACCAAGGGCGCGCAACGCCGCAAGTGGATCGCGGCGCGCGACGAAGAAGAACATCGCCAGAGCCGGCACCAGCGCGGTCGGTTTGGCCATCGCCGCGAGACCGACCAGCGCGCCGGCGAGCGCGTGGCGCGGTCGCGAACGATCCAGCGCCATGACCGCGCCGACGGTGAACGCGAGCGCGACGACATCCGGTTTGACCGCGGCGCCCCACTGCAGCACCGGAACAGACCCGAGCCAGGCGAGCGCGAGGACCGCCGCGACAAGCCCGCCCGCGGGACGGGCTCGCCAAGCGATCGCGCCGGCGACGAAGAGCGTGGCGGCGATGCTGATCACGCGTCCCGTGACGAACGGGTCGTCACCCAATCCAGCCAAGTGGAAGTACAGCGGCGGGTAGTTCGCGGCCGTGAAAATGGGCGCCACGTCGCTGTAGCGAGCGCCCACCGTGTATTCGAGGTGGTCGCGCGCCAGGATCGCGGCGTGCGCGACCGCGCCTTCACCGTAGAGGACCGGCCCTCGCACGGTGACGGCCCAGATCCAGTGGGCGATCCCGAGGACCGCGAATCCTGTGGCGACGGAGCCGTTGACCATCCACGCGATACGCGCGCGGTTCACGTCGCGCTCGAGAGGAGCGACGTTCCCGTCATACGGTCTGGGATCGGCAGGCTCATGAGATCGAGCACCGTGGGTGCGACGTCCCGCAGGCCGCCATCGCGCAGTCGGGAACGCTTCGCATCACTCGCCACGAGGATCACGGGCACCGGATTCGTGGAGTGCTGCGTGTTCCGGCTGCCGTCGGGGAAGAGCATCTCCTCCGCGTTCCCGTGATCCGCGGTGATCAGGAGGGCGCCACCGGCGGCGAGCGCGGCGTCGGCGACGCGCCCCACGGCGGCGTCGGTCGCGGCCATCGCCTTCTTCTCCGCCTCGATGTCGCCGGTGTGGCCGACCATGTCGGGGTTCGCGAAGTTCACGACCACGAAGTCGAACGAGCCGCCTTGGATCCCGCGCACGACTTCGTCGGCGACGGCCGACGCGCTCATCTGGGGCTTCTGGTCGTACGTCGCGACCTTCGGTGACGGGACGAGCACGCGCTCTTCACCGGGGAACGCCTTCTCCTGGCCGCCGTTGAAGAAATAGGTGACGTGCGCGTACTTCTCCGTCTCGGCGGCGTGCAGCTGCGTGAGACCTGCGTCAGCGAGGACCTGCGCCATCGGCGTCACCGGCTGCTGCGCGAATGCGATCGCGACGTTCGACAGCGCGACGTTGTGGTCGGTCATCGTCACGAAGGTCAGGTCCTTGGGCCGGCGCTTCGGCGTGAACCCGTCGAAGTCGGGTTTCATGAACGCCCAGGTGAGCTGCCGTGCCCGGTCGGGGCGGAAGTTGAAGAACACGATCGCGTCACCGTCCTCGACCCGCGCGCCGTTTCCGATGATCCGCGGCTCCATGAGTTCGTCGCCGACGTCGGTCTTCGCGTACGCCTCGCGCACGGCGTCCTCAGCAGACGCCGCGGACGGTGCGCTCGCGTCGACGATCGCGTCCCACGCGCGCGCGATCCGGTCCCAGCGCTCATCGCGATCCATCGCCCAGTACCGGCCCTGGAGCGTCGCGACAAGCCCTTTTACTTTCGGCAGAAGCTCCAGTGCGCTGCGCGGCGGCATGTCACGACCGTCGAGGAACAGGTGCAGCGCGACGTTCTTCACGCCTTCGCGCTGCGCGAGATCGACCAACGCGTTGAGGTGCGCGAGGTCGGCGTGCACGCCGCCGGTGGAGAGCAGACCGAGCAGATGGAGCGTGCCGCGATCGCGCACTTTCGCCGCGGCCGCGCGCAGCGCGTCGTTCTTGAAGAACGAGCCGTCTTTGATCGCATCGTTGATCCGCACGAATTCCTGGTACTGCACGTAGCCGGCACCCATCGTGAGATGGCCGACCTCGCTGTTGCCCATGACGCCATCGGGCAATCCCACGGCGCGGCCGCTCGCATCGAGCCTCGCGTGCGGGTAGGTGGCTTCGAGCGCATCGAGGCGCGGCGTGCGCGAGAGCTTTACCGCGTTGCCCGGCCCTTCGGGCGCGATCCCCCACCCGTCAAGCACGACGAGCACGACCGGGCGATACCGTGCCATCTACGCGAAAGCTCGAACGATGCCCGCGAACTCATCGGCTTTCAGCGACGCGCCGCCGACAAGCGCCCCGTCGATCCCCTCGGCCTGCGCGTACTCAAGCGCACCTGATGCCGTGACGCTGCCGCCATACAAGATCGGGATCGTCTCTCCATCCAGCTTGACCTCGTCCCGCATGACCTGACGGATCTTGCGCGCGGCGGCCGTCGCGTGCGCCGCGGAGGCAGGCTTGCCCGTACCGATCGCCCACACCGGCTCGTACGCGACCACGAGAAGCTCCGAAAGCGAGCCAGCCTGGCCCGCGTCAAACAGCGCCCGAAGTACGGGTGCCACTTGCGCCGCGAGCACGTCCTCGGTCGCGCCTGCGTCGAATTCGTCCTCACGCTCTCCGACACACAACACGACATGCAGACCGTCCCTCATGACGCGCACCGTCTTCTTCGCGACGCGCGCATCGTCATCCCCCAGATCACGCCGAACTTCGGAGTGGCCGACGATCGACCCGAGCACGAACGGCTTCACCATCGAAGTCGACATCTGACCCGTGTAGGCGCCCTTCTCCTCCCAGTGGACGTCCTGCGCATAGACACCGATGTCCGAACCGTGCACCGCATCGGCCACCGCCGGCAGAGCGATCGCCGCCGGCGCGATACCGACACGCACGCCGCGCGGCCTTGCCGATGCCGCGATCAGGCGCGCAAGCTCGACGGCAGCCTCGAGACTCGGTGGGTTCATCTTCCAGTTCCCGATGACGATCCGCGGCCGCGTCAACGCGCAGCCTCATGAACGAGCCGGCGCATCCGCTGACGCATGACCCACTTCGTGGTCGACAGGCGAGCGCCGAGCTGCGCGAGGCTCGCTTCAGGTGCGCGCAGGCGCGCGCGAGCAGCCGCGCACAGATCGGGCGGCAGGCGTGCGAGGCGCCCGGCTTCCGCGAGCGCGCGAACGGCGTCGGATTGCTCGCGCGCGGCGATCACGGCGCGCGCGAGATTCGCGGCCTCGGCGTTGACCGCGGCGTTCGTCCGGCCCCGCACCTCGCGCGACACACGGCGTGATTCGAACCGCAGCAGCGTCTCTGTGGCGCCGGTGAGGCGTAGGAACGTCGCGATCGAGTCCGCCGACCGCAGCGTGTACACGCTACGGCCGCGACGCGTGCGGGCTGTCGGCGGAAGGCCTACGCCCGCGAGCACATGAGTTGCGCGGGCGGCCTCGCCGCGCGGTGGACGAAGCTCGAGGAGGTAGCCCGATGGACCGGCGGAGACCGAACCGCCCGCGAGAAAAAGACCGCGCAGGTACGCCCGACGGCAACACGCGCGCCGCAGCGAGGACGGCATCTTCGTCTCGGTCGAATGCGCGAGCCGGCGCGCGGGAACACCGAGGTGCGTCGCGCGCGGCAGGAGCGCGGCAAGGACGCGCGCGTCGCAGACCGTCGGATGGATGCGCGCCAGCTCCCCTTTGATCTCTTCGGAGAGCGGCGACCGGTCCGCCCGCAGGACGCCGCGGCTCACGTGCGCACCTCTACGCGATCGACGTCACGGTGTTCGACGGTGATCTCGCCTGGCCACAGATCGCGCAGGCGCTTCGCGAGCTCGTCGGCGATCACCACCGACCGATGACGTCCGCCCGTGCATCCGAGGGCGATCGAGAGGCGCGCCTTCTTCTCCTCCTCGTAACGCGGAAGCGCGAAGCGGAGGAACGGCACCAGATGCTCGAGGAACTCCTTCGTGGCGGGATGCGAAAGCACGAACTGCCGGACTTCCCCGTCGCGGCCGTCCTTGTCGCGCAGCTTGGGGTTGTAAAAGGGGTTCTCCATGAATCGGACGTCGAGCACCAGATCCGCCGCGGGCGGAAGACCGAACTTGTAGCCGAAGCTCGTGACCTGCACCAGCATCCCCTGCGTCCCCGAGCCATAGAGCGAGTGCAGCGTGTCCCGCAGGTCCTTCACCGAGAGATGTGTCGTGTCGATGACCTTGTCGGCACGGGCGCGCAGCTCGACGAGCATGCGGCGCTCCTCCTCGATCGACGGCTGGACGCCCGCAGTCGTCTCGAGAGGATGCCGGTGCCGCGTCTCGCTATAGCGGCGCAGCAGCACCTCATCCGATGCGTCGAAGAAGAGAAGGTGCGGCGGGTCGCCGGCGGCGGCGAGCGCGTCAAGAGAGGCGGTCGACTCGCGGAAGAGCGATCCGCTGCGCGCGTCGATGACGAACGCGACTCGCTCGCGGCCACCCCGCCGGCACTCGATGAGCGCCGAGGGCATCAGCGCCGGCGGCAAGTTGTCGAGAATGTAGTAATCGAGGTCTTCGAAGACCTTGACCGCTTGCGTCTTCCCCGCTCCCGACATTCCCGTGACGACGACGAACCGCGGAGCCCCGGCCGCGCGCTGCGGGAGGTCTTTAGGGGACAACCTTGTGGAGGACCGCGCCGACCAGCGAGATCACGATCGAGCCAAGCAGCGCGGGAATGAATCCGTCGACGGTGAACCCGGTCTGCGGGATCGCCGCGACGATCAGGAGCATGACCGCGTTGATCACGAACATGAAGAGGCCGAGGGTCGCGCACGTGAGTGGCATCGAGACGAGCACGAGGATCGGCTTCACGAAGGCGTTGAGGATCCCCAGGACGAGCGCGGTGAACAGCAGCGAGAGATATTTGCCGGGCTCACCAAGGCCGTAATCCACGCCGCCCCAGTGGAGGCCCGGGATGACGAACGCCGCAACGGCGATCGCGATCGCGGTGACGGCTGCCCGAAGGATCAAACCCATCGCGTACAGCCTAGCGCGTTCAGTACTGGCCGAGCGTGCCGCGCACCCGCATCCGCCGCTCGGCGCGGTCGAAGGCCCAGCGCCCCAGCGGGAACATCACGAGCGTCGTCAGGATCAGCGCGACGTACTCGAGCACTGGGTCCATCAACGGACGCGTGCCCAGCGCGTGCTGGCGGAGGATGTCCATGGCATACGTCGTCGGCAGCGCATACGCGATCGGCTGCAGGACGCCGGGCAGAAGGACGATCGGGAAGGCGACGCCCGAAGCGGTCGCGAACAGGAAGTTCGTGCAGTCGATGAACAGATTCGCGTCGCGGATCGTCAGCACGATGCCCGCAAGCAGATGCGCGACCCCGATCAGCGCGATGCTCGCGAGCACCAGCGCCGGGACCGCATAGAGCATCTCCCATCGCAGATGCAGCCCGAAGAGGGCGACGCCGATCGCGAACAAGACGACCTGGCCGAACACGAAAAAGACCATGCCGCCGAGCGCACGACCGATGACGAGCGTCTCCTTCGACGTCGGCGTGAGCCACGTCGGCTCGAGGGTGCCGTTCTCCATCTCGTTCCGGAAGCTCATGCCCATCGCCCAGAACGCGGTCGCGACGAGCCCGCTGATCACCCCGCCAAAGAAGATGAAGCCGGCGAGGTCGGCGGTGCCGATGGTCTTCTCCAGGCCGACCACCCGACCACCGACGGCGAACGACGCGCCGAAGAGCAGCGCGGGCAGAACGCCCTGATAGAGCGGGGTGAAGATCTGCGACGCGACCGAAAGCCGGTAGCGAGACGCGACACGGATGTCCTTGCGCGCGAGAGCGAGGGCTGCTCGTGTCTCGTCCATTAGTACCGGCCGAGCATCCCGGTGCGCCGCGCGCTCGCCTCGAGCACGCGGAACAACACGATCGCGATCCCGCCGAACACGACCGACAGCGCCAGCAGGAACACGGCGGCGGGCGCGACATCGATGGGGGTCGCTCCGTTGAGCAGCGCCTCGCGGATCGCCGCCACCAGATAGGTCGGCGGCATCACCGTCGAGGTCACCTGCGCCCACACCGGCAGCATCACGATCGGGAACGTGATGCCGCACAGCAGCGAGAGCGCGCCGCGCACGAACTGCACTGCGGGACCGATCTCGCCGAACCGCAAGACAGCGGCGCCGAAGAGAGCGCTCATCGCGTACATCGCCGGCAATCCGGCGAGCACGATGAGGAACGTCAGCAGCACGCCGCCGAGCGGCAGCACCACACCGAACATCAGCCACACCGCGATCCCCATCACGACGAGCTGGAATACCGTCCATACGACGTTCGTGAGCGTCGGGCCGAAGAGCGGGACGAGCCGCGAGACCGGCGTGAGGAACACCGCCTCGAGCGAGCCGGTCATCTGCTCGCGGCGCAGCGAGGTCCCGGGGCCCCACAGC
>JANMWW010000243.1:0-4347 GCA_031394155.1 Chloroflexota bacterium
CCTGTGGATGAATCCCGTCCGGAAACAAAAAGCGTCCCGAGCGAACTACCTCCGTGCCCTGCCACTGCAACGTTGCTCAGCAGCCTGGCCGTGGAGCCGATCCTCGATATCCTCTCGGACCGCCTTTGATGCTATCTCCGGTTGCGCTCCCGGGGACCGTTGCCCTTGATGGAATCTAAGGCCTCGATCCCTTTGATAGTCCCCTCGGGACAGGAGCAAACATACGGCTTGCTCGCGTCCTCACCAAGAGGCTTATCCACGGACCGCATGAGATCTCATCCACATCTGCGATTCGGTTTTCCACGGTCCATTCACAGTCGCGCCGTAATCGCGTGGGGTGCGGGGCGCAGCCCCTGCGAAAAGAAAGTATCCCGAGTCTCCTGACCGGGCCGATCTCTCGCCCCACTCAAGCTCCTCGGGATAGGTCGCGAACTTTGCCGTTAACCGCGCGACAGCGAAAGGCCTTTATCCACATTCACGTCCACAATTGATGACGTTGCCCGACCCCATCCTCGACCCCCTCAATCCCCAGCAGCGCGAGGCCGTGACCTACAAGGACGGCCCGCTACTCATCCTTGCCGGCGCCGGCTCTGGCAAGACGCGGGTGCTCACGCACCGCATCGCCTACCTGATCCGCGAGGGCGTTCCGGCCAAACAGATCCTTGCGGTCACCTTCACCAACAAGGCCGCAAAGGAGATGCGGCAGCGCCTGGAGCGCCTGGTGGGCAAGGAGAAGCTCGGCGAGCTCACGGTCGGGACTTTCCACGCCTTCTGCGCCCGGCTGCTCCGTCATGACGGCCCGGTGGTCGGGGTCGACCGCGGCTTCGCCATCTACGACGAGGGCGACCAGCGCGCGCTGCTCCGGCAGGCGATGGCCGATCAGGGCGTCTCCGAGAAGATGTTCAGCCCCGGCGCGATCGGCGCGACGATCTCGGGGGCCAAGAACGAGATGAAAGGCCCGGCGGACCTCGCCGGATCGACGAAGAACCAGCTCGAGCGCATCACCGCGATGGTCTGGCCCCGCTACGAGTCCCTGCTGCGCGAGAACAACGCCCTCGACTACGACGATCTCCTCCTCTTCGCGGTACGCCTCTTCGCGACGAGCGATCGTGCGCTCGAACGCTGGCAGGATCGCTACCTGTACCTCCTGGTGGACGAATACCAGGACACCAACCGCGCGCAGTACGAGGTGCTCCGGTATCTGGCGGGGCTGAAGCAGAACCTTGCCGTCGTCGGCGACGACGATCAGAGCGTCTTCTCGTGGCGCGGCGCCGATGTGCGCAACATCCTCGACTTCGAGCGCGACTACCCGACCGCGAAGGTGGTCAAGCTCGAGCAGAACTACCGCAGCACGCAGCGCATCCTCGACGCCGCGTGGTCGGTGGTGCGCAACAACGCCGCGCGCAAGGACAAGAAGCTCTGGACGGAGCGCGTCGGCGGCCCGGACGTCGTCGTGATGGAGGCCTACGACGAGCATCACGAGGCCGAGCTCATCGCGCGCGAGATCGAGCGATTGCAGCGGCAGGGCGAGGTGAAGAGCGCGAAGGACGTGGCGGTCCTTTATCGCACCAACGCGCAGTCGCGCGCGATCGAGGACGTGTTCCGTCGGTTTGGGCTCGCGTACCAGGTCGTCGGCGGCGTGTCCTTTTACCAGCGCCGTGAGGTCAAGGACGTGCTCGCGTACATGCGGCTGCTCCGGAATCCACAGGACTCGGTCGCACTGGCTCGTGTGCTCAACGTGCCGCCCCGCGGCATCGGCGACAAGACCCGCTCGAGCCTTCTGGCGTTCGCGCGCGAGGTGAGCGTAACGACCGCTGAAGCCCTGCTGCGCGCGGAGGAGATCGCCGATGTCCCGGCGCGGCAACGATCGGCGCTCGCCGCGTTCGGCAGACTCCTCGCGCGTTTGCGCGCCGACGTAGCCGAGCGCGAGCTCCCGCAGATGATCGACGAGGTCATCGGCGCGACCGGCTACGGCACCTATCTGAAGGACGGCACCGACGAGGGGGAGGAGCGGCACGCCAACGTGATGGAGCTGCGCAGCCTGGCCGAGGAGTTCGTCGCGCTGCCGCTCGACGAGCAGCTGCCCGCGTTCCTCGAGCAGGTGGCGCTCGTCTCGGATCAGGACGAGTGGAAGGAGGCCACGCCCGCGGCGACGCTGATCACGATGCACGCGGTCAAGGGCCTCGAGTTCCCGATCGTCTTCATGAGCGGCATGGAGGAGGGCGTGTTCCCGCACGTGCGCTCGCTCGAGAGCGAGTCGCAGCTCGAGGAGGAGCGCCGCCTGGCGTACGTCGGCATCACACGAGCGATGGATCGCGCATACCTGTCGTACACGCGGCACCGGATGCTCTTCGGGCGGACCAACGACAACCCGCCGTCGCGCTTCCTCCGCGAGCTACCGACCGAGGGCGTCGAGCGTCGCAAGACGATCGAGACCGAGGAGCGCGACCAGTGGGCGGAGCTCGACTGGGATCAGGGTCGCTCGCACTACGAGGAGCGCAAGGAGGCCCGACGCGAGACCGCGATGGCCGGGCTGCCGGGTGCGTGGAGCGGCGGCCGCAGCGCCGAGCCGCCAAGAAAGAAGATCGCGCCGAGCGAGACGCGCTTCCGTGCCGGCGACCACGTGCAGCACCCGACGTTGGGCGAGGGGATCGTGGTCTCGAGCGCGCTACGCAGCGACGACGAAGAGGTCACGGTCGCGTTCCCGGCGAAGGGCGTGAAGAAGCTGATGGCCTCGTTCGCAAGGCTCGCGAAGAGCTAGGGCGAGCCCTCGAGGACGCGGTCCCAGCGAAGACCGTCGGTCGATCGGTAGATCGCCGGGGATCGCGGATCGCCGTACACGCCGACCAATGCCCACACGCCCTCAGGGACCGCGCCGGCGGCTTGGACGCTCCACGTGTTGTCCGCGTCGAAGCGTGTCCATGAGTGTCCGCCATCGCGCGTGTGAAGAATGCCGCCGATCGCGGGACCTGCGCCCGTCGAGACGGAGATCCATCCATCGATCGGCGTCGCGAAGGTGAGGCCGTGGAGGAACCCCGCGCCACTCGATTCAACAGGAGGGAGCCACCAACGCGCCAAACCGCGCTCGGGCGGCGCCTGCACGCGGTCCCAGTTGTCTCCGCCGTCGTCGCTCGCGTACAGGCTGTAGTCGGAGCAGCCGCCCATCGAGCAGCTGCTGCCGACGTCGTTGCCCAGCATCCATCCGTGAAGTGGATCGACGAACTCGACGGCGAGTTGTGGCGTGATGCCGGTGGCGTGGAACTGCGCCGACCAGGACCGTCCTCCGTCGCGCGTCGCGTAGAGCCGAGCCGTTGCGGTGCGGTCGAACGAGCCTGATGGGATCGAGAAAGTCGTGGCCCATCCGCGGTCGGCGTCGATGAAATCCAGAGAAATGACTCGCGACGGAAGACTGCCTAGGATCGTCCAATTTCTTCCATCAGTCGTTCCACCGATGTCGGTGATGCAATCGGGATCCGTACATCCATGCGATGTGGTCGCCCACGCGTGCGTTCCATCGACGGCGACGAGATGCCCGAGCCCGCTCGCGATCGCATGACGCACGAACGGCTCCGAAGTGACGCGCGTCCACGAGCGGCCTAGGTCGGTCGTCCGGAACAGAACGGCGTCGCACCCCGGCAGCGGAATTCCGGTGCAGCCGCCCGTGGCGCCCACGGGCATGCTGGCGATCATCCAGCCGGCTCCGCGCGATGCGAATCGGATGTCATCGACGAACTGCGACCCAGCCGGCAGCGCGCGTGGTTCCCACGAGACCCCTGCGTCGACGGTGACGAGCAGCGTCGGCCCGCTCGCGTTAGACGCGGCGACGGCCGCTGCGAACCTATCGATCGCGGCCAAATGCGTGATTCCGAGTCTCGTGGGTGTGCTGTTGGAGGGCACCGGGGTCGGCTGCGCGGTAGGGGACGCAAGCACGGGCGCGGCGATCGTGGGTGAACTCGCCCCCGTGGCGCGCGCCGTGGAACTGACCGGAGGTCCGGCCGCGGGCGTCGCGCACGCGGTTAACGCGACAACGACAATGGCAAGGGCGCGGAACATGCATCGACGCTATGCGCTGTCAGCGCCGCGCGCGTCTGAGTTCAACGCTCCTAACTGCTAGCCCGCCCAACTGCTAGCCACTGACGCGCGGGGCGGTGCCACGAGCGATCTTCATCTCGCGCCGGTACTTCTTCCAGTCCGACGCCTTCACCGACCAAGCGAGATCAGTGACGATCTGCACGATGCCGAGCACGAGGAGCACCACGATCGCCCAGATGTCGCACCCGATCGTTAGCGCGTACACGAGGACCGCGAAGGGCACGATCTTCGTGACGATGGCGCCGGCTGCGTGCA
>JANMWW010000258.1:0-2290 GCA_031394155.1 Chloroflexota bacterium
GCCGCTCGTCGCGCGGAGGATCGCCACACTCTCACGAAGCTCCGCGAGCGCGAGATCGCCCTGGCCGAGCGCCTCGTGCACGTTGCCAAGGACGTGCAGCGCGACCCCCTCCTCGTCACGCGCCTTGATGTCGCGCGCGATGACGAGCGAACGTTCGGCCCACCCGAGGGCCACCACCGCGTCGCGAGGAAGCTCGACCCTTGCGATCGTCCGATAGAGCTCGGGAAGGAACAGCTTCGAGTCGAGCTTCTCGAACTCAGTGACGGCGGCGTCAAGCGCGGCCCGGGCGGCGTCAAGGTCGCCCCGCTCGAACTGCAGGATACCGAGATTCATGTGCACGGTGGCGACTCCGACCGCGTACCCAGCCCCGCTCCAGACGCGGAGGGCCTCCTCGTTGGTAGTGAGCGCTCGCGCGAAGTTGCCCTGCCCGCGCAGCGTCTCCCCGATGTTCGCGAGGGTCATGCCAACGCCCCAGGCGTCGCCGATGCGGCGCGCGATCAGCAGCGCCTCCTCCTGCTCGCCCAGCGCGTCACTCCAGCGCGATTCGCGCCGATAGACGATCCCCAGGTTGTTCCGCACGTTCATCAGGCCGGGAAGGTCCTCGAGGGATTCGTACAGCTCGAGCGCGCGCCGATAGTGCTGCGCTCCGGTGACCTTGTCGCCCTTCAGGACGTGCGCGGTGCCGAGATGCTTTTCACCCTCGGCCACCGATCCCGGACTATTCGAGTCCCGCGCGCGCGCGATGCCCTCACGGCACGCCTCGATCGCTTCGTCGTAGCGTCCCTGGCGCCAGGCCACCTGAGCGATGTCCAGCCAGATCGCTGCCGCCTCGCCGTCGCGCCGCGAACCGATCGCATCGAGCGCGCGACGCTGCCAGGCGGTCGCATTTGCGTAGTCGCCGGCCCGCACGTGGGTCACACCGATCTTCCGCAGGAGCCGGGCACGCGTGATGGCCTCGTCGGGGGTGGCGGCGAGTGCCTCCTCGTACGACGTGCGGGCTGCGGCGAGCTCACCGGTCGGCGCCTGCACGTCGCCCTGCCCCTCGAGCGCTCGCGCGCGCATTGCGGGATCGTCGCTGAGACCGAGCGCCTCGCGATACGAGCGGAGCGCCTCTTCATTCGCATACAAGCGGCGCGCTCGATCACCGGCACGCACCAAGTACTCCGCGGCTTTCGGCCGCTCGTCGCTCTGCGCGTAGTGATACGCCAGGAGATCGACGAATTCCTCGACCCGGTCGGCGTACAGGTGCTCGACTGCCGCTGCGACCAAGCCATGGGTGCGGCGGCGTTGCGAACGGAGCTGCGTCGCGTACGCGACCTCCTGAATAAGCGCCTGACGGAAGGCGTAGGTGAGCTCCGGCGTCACCGCTCGCGGGATGATGTAGCCATCGCGTTCGAGACCGTCGAGCTCATCCAGCAGAGCGGCCTCCGGGGCGAGCCGTTCTAGGACCCGGTACCAGAACGTGCGTCCGCAAACGGCGGCGACCTGGAGCACGCGACGCGAATCGTCCGCGAGTCGTTCGAGGCGCGTTTCGAGCAGCTCCTGCACCGTCGTCGGTACGCTGACGCGCAGCGCGGTGAGGATGCCGATCCGCCCGTCCCGCTCCACCAGGGCACCGACATCCTTCAGCTCACGGAGCACCTCTTCCATGAAGAACGGATTGCCGCCGGTCCGGCTGAGCAGCGCATCGACGAGCGCATCGTCCGCGCGCGCCTCGAGGGCACCCTCGCACAGGCGACGGGCTTCGTCGTCCGCAAGGGGCTCGACATCGAGCGCCAGGCTCGTCCAGGGCGACATCCAGCCGTTCCGCGCCGTGGAGACGAACAGACACCGCAGGGTGCGAACGTCGCGGACGAGCTCCCCCACGACCGCGAGGCTGGCCCCGTCCACCCACTGGAGATCCTCGGCGCAAACGACGAAAGCGCCACGGCTGCTCTGCCCCTGGAACAGCACGCGAAGCAGCGTGAGTAGAACACGTCGCTTCACCTCGGGATCGAACCCGGAGCGCTCACCGTACCCGAGAACGTCCAGAAGGACGACGACGTTCGATTCGTCGAGGTCGTGCTCGAGCTCCGCGAAGCACGCGGCGATGCCGCGCCGCGCCGTCGTCTCGTCGTCGGCGGCATGGACCCGGAAGGATGCGCGGAGCAGATCCGCCACCAGCGCGTATGGCGTGTTGCTCTCGAACGACGCGCAGCGGACGGTGATGCGCTGGACGTCGGCCGGCAGCGCGGCCTGGAACTCGGCGAGGAGACGCGATTTGCCCACTCCCGCTTCGCCGGTGACGTGC
>JANMWW010000264.1:0-5319 GCA_031394155.1 Chloroflexota bacterium
CTCAACGTGAAGCTCAGCAACCGCGGCTCGACCCGCACGGACGTGGCCGCAGCGCCAGGCGCTCCGTCACTGACCTCGGTCAAGCTCGTCAACTACGACCGTCAGTGGGCCACCGACAACAAAGACCGTCTGCTCAAGCTCTGGCAGACGACGGTGGGCCTGTAGTCCGCGTAGCCTCCTAGCGAAATGCGCAGCTTGCAGCGCGAGCCGGGTGTCCTGCTCGCGCTGCTTGCTGTCTGCCTCCTGGTGTTCGCGTTCATCGTCTATCCGCAGATCCGGGTCATTGCGACACCTGGTGGCAGCGGCTACATCGACTTCCTCATCGATGGCTCGTGGCAGCGTTACCTGTGGAACTCGATCCAGCTCATGGTCCTTTCGACGACCACCGCGGTCCTGCTCGGCTTCGTCTACGCGTACGCGATGGTCTACACCGACATGCGCTGGAAGCCGTTCTTCCGGATCGTCGGCATCCTCCCGCTGCTGTCACCGCCGTTCGTCGTTGCTGCGGCCTATCTGCTGCTCTTCGGGCCGCGCGGGATCATCACCTACCACGTCTTTGGGTTGACGCTCGATGTCGTTGGCCGTGAGGGCACGTGGGCGGTGCAGACCATCGCCTTCTTCCCGTTCGCCTACCAGCTCATCGCGGACGCGCTCTCGCGCAGCGATCCGCGGCTCGAGCAGGCCGCGCGCAACCTGGGCGCAGGCCCGTGGCAGGTGTTCCGCAGCGTCACGTTGCCGCTGGTGCGGCCGGGGCTGGGCGCCGCGATCCTCACCACTGCGATCTACGTGGTCGAGGACTTCGGCAACCCCGCGATCATCGGCGGGTCGTTCAACGTGTTGCCGACGAAGGCCTACGGTCTCATCAGCGGGTTCGGCGATCTCGCGGGCGCCGCGGCCATCAGCACCCTGCTACTGGCGCTGGCGATGCTCCTCTACGTGGGGAAGATCCGCCTCGACGGGGGGCGCTCCTTCGTCACGGTGAGCGGACGCGCCTCGTCGATGCCGCGGCCACCCGTGCCGGCGAAGCTGTCGTGGGCCTGCTTCGCCCTGTGCCTGTCTCTCGCGATCCTGCTGCTCATGGTCTACGGGAGCCTGCTGGTGAGCGCGCTCACGCTGCGCTTCCCGTCGAACCTCGGATTCACGCTGATGCACTTCGACTACATCACCACTGGAACGAACGGCACGGCGCTTCAGAACACGCTTGTCTTCGGGATCGTCGCCGCGGCCCTGTGCTCGATCTTCGCGATGGTCGCGGGATGGCTGGTGCAGCGCGGGACGTGGCCGGGCCGGCGCGCGCTCGACTTTCTTCTCATCATGCCCGCCGCCGTGCCGGGTCTGTTCTTCGGGATCGGGTACGCGACCGCCTTCAACGAGCCGTGGCTGGACTGGCTCGATCGCGGCGGGCTGATCATCATCGCGATGATCTTCTGGAACGTACCCGTCGGCTATCAGGCGGCGGTCGCCGGCCTGCGGCAGATCGACAAGTCGATGGATGAGGCCGCGACGAGCCTGGGGGCGTCCAGCCTGCGCGGATTCCGTGACGTGCTCCTGCCGATGCTCGGCGGATCGCTGCGCGTCGGGTTCGTCACCACATTCGTGCGCTCGGTGACCACACTCTCGGTCGTGATCTTCCTGTTCACGCCGGGCTCGACGGTCGCGACGCTCCGCATCTTCCAGCTCGTGAACGATCTCAACTGGGGCGGCGCTGCAGCGTTCACCGTGGCCGACATCGCCATGGCGATCGCGGCGCTGTCGATCATGGCGATCGTGTCGCGCGGTCGCCTGGCGCTTGGAGGCGCACGTGCGTAATTCGAGGCCAACGGCGCCGCAGGGCGCCATCCATCTGAAGCTCGATCACGTCACAAAGAGGTTCGGTGAGACCGCGGCGGTGGACGACGTGTCATTCGAGGTGCCCCGCGGCTCCTTCGCCACACTCCTCGGGCCGTCGGGCTGCGGCAAGACGACGACGCTGCGAATGATCGCCGGCTTCTACGATCCGGATCAGGGCGACATCGTCCTAGGCGGTCGTCGCATCAACGAGCTGCCCGCGCACCGTCGCGGCACTGCGATGGTGTTCCAGGACTACGCCCTGTTCCCGCACATGACCGTGCGCAAGAACGTGGGCTATGGCCTGACGCTCGCGCACGTCTCGAAGGAGGAGCAGAACCGGCGCGTCGACGAGACACTGGAATTCGTCGGCCTCGGCAAGCTCGGCGACCGCTGGCCGAGCCAGCTCTCGGGTGGCCAGCAGCAGCGTGTCGCGGTTGGGCGCGCGCTCGTGCTCCGGCCGGAGATCCTCCTGCTCGACGAGCCGCTCTCGAACCTCGATGCGAAGCTGCGCGTCCAGCTGCGCTGGGAGCTGCGCAGCCTTCAGCAGCAGCTCGGCATGACGTTCGTGTACGTGACCCACGACCAGGATGAGGCGCTGTCGCTCTCGGACTGGATCGCCGTGATGAACGCGGGCAAGGTCGAGCAGCACGGCACGCCGTGGGAGATCTATTACCGGCCGCGCACCGCGTTCCTGGCGGACTTCGTCGGCGCGGTGAACCTCATCCCCGGGACGGTGCGCGAGATCCACGGTGCCCAGGCGGTCGTGGCATTCGGCGAGCGCGCGATCACGGTCGGTGTTCCCGCGGGACTCAGCCTCAACGTAGGCAACGAAGTCAAGCTCTGCGTGCGCCCTGAGGCGATCGGCCTCGCGCCGCGCGGTGCATCGCCCGACGGCGCGGCGGTCCCCGGCACGGTCGCGCGGAAGGCGTTTCTGGGAGACCTGATGCGCTACTGGGTCAACGTCGAAGGTCGCGAGTGGATGGTCGACCAGCCCGATCCGGGAGCGAGCGTTCCGTTCGAGGGCGATGTGCTCGTGCACGTGCGTCCCGAGCGGGTCCACGTGATCGCGAGCTAGACGCTCAGCTCGAGACCATCCGTCGCGTACTCGAGCGCCATGTCCTTAAGGTTCGCGAGGCTCTTCGATCCGAGGTGGGTCAGCACGATGCGCCGGCAGTCGAGGCGCGCGCGATTCTTCATCAGAGTTTCGTATGAGATGTGAACGGGGTTGTCTTTCTCCTCCGCGGTCGCGAAGTTCGTCGCCTCGCAGATGAACAGGTCGGCACCGCGAGCCACCTCGACGAGCTCGTCGCTCCAGCGCGCGTCGCCCGAGTAGGCGATCAGCGTTTCGCCGATGCGCACACGCAACCCGTGCGGCTCCGCGGCGGGCGAGTGCGTGACGGGGAGCGCGGCAACCAACGCACCCGAGAGCTCGTGCTCCTCGCGACCGAGCACCACGAACGGCGCGTCATAGCCGAGCGAGGCCATGTCGATGCCGAAGACCTCGGCCACGAGCCGCACGCGTGCTTCGAGCGAGCGCGGTCCCGCGAGCACGATCTTCTTGCGCCGCCCGTTCGACTTCTGCTCGTCGAGCACGAACGGGATCCCACCGAAATGGTCGCCATGCAGGTGCGTCACGGCGATGGCCTCGATGGCGGCGGGATCGAGATACCGCTTGATCAACGGCAGCGACGAACCGCCGCAGTCCAGGAGCAGCGAGACGCCGGGTGCGGATACATGGATGCACGCGTGCGAGCGTCCGCCGTCGGCGAACGCATTGCCGGATCCAAGGAATCGGACCTTGATCAATCTCTCGGCTTGGCCTCGAGACACGCTCATGGCTGGCGGATTCGCTTGGCGCTCACGCTCGCTTCGCTCGCTGACAGGGGCCCCTACCCCTGACCCGCGTCTCGCTCATCCTATTTCTGACACCCTCACTGTCCGGTGCTCGCGCCAGGAGCGTCCGGCGGCCTCCGCGATGCGCAGCGCTTCGAGCGCGTCGGTCGCGGTGCACAGGTTCCCAGCCTCGCCACGCGCGAACTTGAGGAAATGCGTGAGCTCGGCTTTGTAGGCATCGGCGAAGCGCACAAAGAACGTTGGATACGCAGGCCCAGCCAGCTTGGGCGCGTCGACCTCGACGGATCGCCACGGTGTCCGCGGGTCGATGCCGATCGCGAGCGTGTCCTTCGCTGCGTGGATCTCGACGTGGATGTCGTACCCGGCCTCGTTGTGGCGAAGGCCCGTGATGAGGCCGAGCGATCCACCACGCAGCTTCACGAGCACGGCGGATGTGCCCACGTCCTTCATCGCCTCGTACTGGGGCACACCGAGCGTCGATCCGGTCGCGGTCACTTCCTCGACCTCGTCGGCGAACAGGTACCGCGTGATATCGAAGTCGTGGATGAGCTGATCTTTGAACTCACCGCCGGAGGTCGCGATATACGCGTCGGGCGGCGGCAACCGGTCGCAGCTGACCATGACGAACGAATACACGGGTCCGAGCTTCCCGTCGGCTAGCGACTCGCGCGCCTTGCGATATCCGGCATCGAAACGCCGCTGAAAGCCGATCTGCAAACGGCCCTTGGTCCGCTCGACGTGCGCGACGATCTCCTTCGTTTCGGCGATGCCGATGGTGATGGGCTTCTCGCAGAACGTCGCGATGCCAGCATCGAGACACCGCCGGATGATCGGCGCGTGCGTGGGCGTCGGGGTCACGATCACGGCCGCATCGACGCCATCGAGGGCGGCGTCCACGGTGTCCACGGCCTTCGCCCCGGTGTCCTTTGCGACATCGCGGGCGCGACCGGCATCGGCGTCGTACACGCGCAGCTCGGTCACGTCCTTGAGGCTGCGAAGCGTCGCCGCGTGCGCCGCGCCCAGCCGGCCTACGCCAAGCAGACCCACGCGCATCGTCCGTACCTCCGCTGATTTCGCTCCGCCGCTGCTCGGCACGTTAGCGTACGGACATGCGACTTGCCGCTGCACCGATCTCATGGGGCGTATGCGAGGTCCCCGGTTGGGGTTTCCAGCTCGAGCGTGACAAAGTGCTGGACGACGCCGCCCGGCTCGGGCTGCGCGAGATCGAAGCGGGTCCTCCGGGATTCCTGCCGTCCGATGCGCGGGAGGCGCTCGATCTCGTCACGGCGCGTGGCATGCGCGTCATCGGCGGCTTCGTCACGGCGGTGCTCCACAGCTCCGAACGTCTCGAGGCGGACCTGGTGGCTCTCGATCGGCAGGCCGCCTGGCTCGAGGCGCTCGGCGCGGAAGTCCTCGTTCTGGCTGCCGCGACCGGCCGCGACGATTACGACGCGCCGGCGGAGCCGAGCATCGACGAATGGAAGACGCTCCTCGCGTCTCTTCCGCGGGCGGTCGAGATCGCACGAAAGCACGGTCTCGACACCGCGCTGCACCCGCATGTCGGGACGGTCATCGAGAGCCGCGAGTCGATCGACCGCGTTCTGCGAGACAGCGACATTCCGCTCTGCCTCGATA
>JANMWW010000308.1:0-23936 GCA_031394155.1 Chloroflexota bacterium
CGTCGAGATCGCGCCCGCCGCCGCGCGGGCCCTTGCTCAAGGCCACACCGCGCGCAGCTTCGACGGCGTCGAGAGCCCGCCACGCGGCTTCGATCAGCCGAACGATGCGCGCGAGCTCCGCGTCGCTCACCGGCTTCGCGTCTGCACGCGGTACAGCACCCGCCGCGCCGAAGTCGGTGGTCGCGTTGCCGCGGAGACGCTCGCTCACGCGTAGCGCTGCGGTCGACGACGGTGCGACGAAGCCTAGTCTCGTTCGGCCCACGATCTTCGCGTAGCGCGGCGCGCTCTCGAACAGCGCGCTGATCGCAGCCTCTTCATCGCGACCGCTGCGCGCCCAGCCCGGCCAGTCCGTCGCGCACGCGAACGTTCGCTTCGCGCCGACCTCGAGATAGATCGTCACGGCTTTGCCGGACGCGCCGGCCTTGCCTGGAGCCACGCGCGCACCGTAGCGCACGACGAGCGCACCGTCATACACTTCGTCCCTGATGCGCGACCGAGAGCCCACGTACCGAATCCCGCGCTAGCCGGCGTCCGCTGGACGTCGGCGCAACACAGCGCGACCGAATACGTGCTCGGAGTCAGATGAGATGAAGCAATCGAACCTCTTTGGCCGCACCCTCCGCGAGGCCCCAGCCGATGCGCAAACGCCCGGCACCCAGCTGATGCTGCGCGCCGCGATCGCGCGTCCGCTCGCCGCGGGTCTGTATACGTGGCTCCCGCTCGGCTTTCGCGTCGCGCAGAAAGTCGAGCAGATCATCCGCGAGGAGCAGAACGCCATCGGCGCGCAGGAGATCCGCATTCCCGTCATCACGCCGGCGGAATACTGGAAGGAGACGGGTCGCTGGGAGGCGCTGGAGCCCGTGACCTTCCGCACGAAGGATCACAACGGCCACGAGTACATGATCGGCTACACGCACGAGGAGCTCGTGATGCATCACGCGCGCAACGAGATCCTCTCGTACCGGCAGCTGCCGGCGATGGTCTATCACTTCCAGGAGAAGGGCCGCGACGAACAGCGTCCGCGCGCCGGCCTCCTCCGCGTGCGTGAGTTCGTGATGAAGGACGCGTACTCGATCGACAAGGACTGGGACGGCCTCGACAAGCAGTACTGGGCGCAGCACGGCGCCTACGAGAAGTCGTTCAAGCGCATGGGGCTCGACGCGGTCAGCGTCGAGTCGGACACGGGGAACATGGGGGGCGACGTCGCGCACGAGTTCCAGGTGCTCACCGAGGTCGGCGAGGACCGGATCATCTTCTGCACGAACTGCGACTACCGCTCGAACATGGAGAAGGCCACACGCAAGCTCGAGCAGCGGGCACCTGCCCCTGCCCCTGCGATGCAAGAGATCGCGACCCCGGGTATCACGAGCATCCAGGCGCTCACCGCGTCGCTCAAGATCGGCGCGCAGGATCTCTTAAAGACGCTCCTGATGAAAGATGCCGCCGGGAACGTCGTCGCTGTCATCATGCCGGGCGACCGCGAGCTGAACGAACCCAAGCTGCGCAAGCTCCTCAAGACCAGCGACGTGAAGTTCGCCGGGGAGTCCGACTTCGCCGCGGTGAGCGGCGTCGCCGGCTTTGTTGGTCCGGTCGGCCTCAAGACGCGCCTTGTGGTCGACTCGTCCGTGGAGCCGAAACCATACGTCGCCGGTGCGAACAAGAAGGACACGCACCTCGAGAACGTGCTCGCGGGGCGCGACTTCAGCGGTGAGCGCGCCGACGTGCACGACGTGCGTGAAGGCGATGCCTGCCCGACGTGCGGCGGCGCGGTCACGATCAAGCGTGGCGTCGAGGTGGGGAACATCTTCAAGTTCGGCCCGTACTACGCCGAAAAGATGAACGCGACGTACCTGGCCGAGGACGGCACGCGCAAACCGATCATGTTCGGCAGCTACGGCATCGGGATCGGCCGCGCCGTGCAGACGATCATGGAGACGAACCGTGATGAGAAGGGGCTGATCTGGCCGCTCGCGGTCGCGCCGTTCCCGGCGCACGTGATCGGACTGTTCGGCAAGGACGACACCGTGCGGACATCGGCCGACGCGCTCGTGACCGAGCTCGAGAACGCCGGCATCGAGGTCCTGTATGACGACCGCGAGGAATCCGCGGGCGTGAAGTTCGCTGACGCGGACCTCATCGGCATCCCGTTCCGGCTCACGGTCTCGGCGCGGACCCTCAAGGAGAACGCGGTCGAGCTCAAGGGCCGAAAGGAAGAGAAGGGGACGATGATCCCGCGCGGCGAGATCGTCGCGAAGATGCGCGGCTTGGCCGGAGACCGAAGACGGTGAGCACGAAGAAGCCCGAGGCGCGCGACGTGACGACGGCCGTGAAAGACGCGCCTGAGATGTCGCTCGAGCAGAGCCTCCGGCCGCAGCGCCTCTCCGACGACGAGTACATCAATCAAGAGAAGGTCAAAGCGAACCTGCGGATCCTGATCGACGCGGCGAAGGCGCGGAAAGAGCCACTCGAGCACGTCGCGCTCTACGGTCCGCCGGGAGTGGGGAAGACCAGCCTCGCCGGCGTGATCGCGCGCGAGCTCGGCGTCGCGATCCGCATCACGAGCGGCCCGGCCATCGAGCGCCAGGGCGACCTCGCGGCGATCCTCACGAGCCTGCAGCACGGCGAAGTGCTGTTCATCGACGAGATTCATCGCCTTCCGCGCATCGTCGAAGAGGTGCTCTACCCGGCGATGGAGGAGTTCCATCTCGACATCGTCATCGGCAAGGGACCTGGGGCGCGCACGCTGCGTCTCCCGTTGCCGCGCTTCACGCTCATCGGCGCGACCACGCGCATCGGACGGCTGTCGTCGCCGCTGCGCGACCGCTTCGGCGCGACGTACCGGCTCGATCTGTTCGACACGCCCGCGCTCGAGCAGGTGGTCCGCCGCTCCGCGCGCATCCTCCGCCTCGAGGTCGATCCGATCGCGGCGCACGAGATCGCGCGGCGATCGCGCGGCACGCCGCGCATCGCGAATCGCTGGCTGAAGCGCGTACGGGACTTCGCGCAGGTGCGGCACGACGGGCGTGTGACGCTTGCCGTCGCGAAAGAGGCGCTCGCCGCGCTGGACGTCGATGACCAGGGCCTGGATGGAGACGACCGTGGCCTTATTCGCGTCATCATCGAAAAGTTCTCGGGAGGTCCTGTCGGACTCGAGACGCTCGCCGCGGCGGTGAGCGAGGACGCCGAAACGATCGAGAACGTGCTCGAGCCGTACCTGATGAAAGAGGGCTACCTCAAGCGCACGCCGCGCGGGCGCGTCGCGACGGAACGCGCGTATCAGCTCCTCGGCCGAACGCCGCCGACCTCAGCGGCGACGCTCTGGGAGGACACGCAGGGTCCGCAGGAGTGAGCCCGGACAGGCGCTTCGAGCTGACCCAAGCGATCGCTGAGAACCAGCTCGTCCTTCACTACCAGCCGATCGTGACCGTCGCTGAGCGCACGCTCGTGGCGGTCGAGGCGCTGGTGCGTTGGCGGCATCCGGCGCGCGGCATCCTGCCGCCTTCGGAGTTCGTCCCGGCCATCGAGCGCGCGGGACTCGCGCGCGAGCTCACGCTGTGGGTGCTGCGCGCGGCGATCCTCCAAGCTGCGGTGTGGAAGTCGGACGGGGAGCCGCTGTCCGTCGGCGTGAACCTCTCGCCTGAGAACCTTCGCGACGCGCACTTCCGGCGATTTCTCGACATCACGCTCCGCGCCGTCGGCGGACCCGAGTTCCTGATCGCCGAGCTGCCGGCCGCGATGCTCACGTCGCCTGAGCAGTTCGACAGCCTCGACCTGATACGCAAGAAGGGCATCCGCGTCGCGATCGACGACGTGACGACAGTGCTCGCGCTCTCCGATATCCCCGCCGATGCTGTGAAGCTCGGACGTGGCCTGGTGTCGCGTCTGCCGACGGACGAGCAGTCGATGAAGGAAGCGGGCGAGATCGTGAACGCGTCGAAGGCGCTCGGCCGGAGCGTCACCGCGGTCGGCATCGAGGACGAGCCGACTTGGCGGCGCGTGGTCGCTCTGGGCTGCGACACCGCTCAGGGCTACGCCGTGTCCGCGGCGCTGTCCGCGGCCGGGCTCGAGGCATGGCGCCGACGCTGATCCGCGCGCCACTTCTCGCGATGCTCGCGCTCATCGTCGCGTCCGCCTGCGCGCCGCAGCCTGGGCAACCCGTCGCGACCTTCACGTCCGGCGCGGCCGCGTCGCCCGGCACTCCGACCGCGGCCGGTGCGGCCGCACCGACGGCGAGCCCGCGCATTGGCGCCGCGGTCGTGATGAGCGTGACCGCGATCGTTACGGGCCTCGAGATCCCGTGGGCCGTGGACCTCGCGCCAGATGGGCGGCTCTTCGTCACGGAGCGGCCCGGGCGCGTGCGCATCGTGCGGGTGCAAGGCAGCACCGCGACGCTGCAGCCGGAGCCGTGGGCGACCGTGCAGGCGCGCACGTCGACGAACACCGAGCGGGGTCTGTTGGGCATCGCGCTCGACCCGGACTTCGCGAAGAACGGCTTCGTCTACCTGTATTACTCGTACCCCGGACCTGGCACATCCACTCTCAATCGGCTCGTGCGCATGCGCGACGCGAAAGGGGTCGGTGTCGAAGAGACAGTCCTCATCGACGCGATCCCCGGAAGCGCCCAGCACGACGGCGGCCGTCTGAAATTCGGTCCGGACGGCAAGCTGTACCTCACCGTCGGTGACGGCGAGGTGGATACGCGGGCGCAGGACAACGGATCGCCGAACGGAAAACTGCTTCGCGTTAATACCGATGGCTCAGCGTCAGCGGGCAACCCCTTTGGTGGATCGCCGGTCTGGTCGTTCGGACATCGCAATCCGCAGGGCATCGCGTGGCAACCCGATACGGGCGCGCTATACGAG
The DNA here is from genome assembly GCA_031394155.1 of Chloroflexota bacterium. Lineage (GTDB taxonomy): Bacteria > Chloroflexota > Limnocylindria > P2-11E > P2-11E > CF-39. Next base: position 4,863 of record JANMWW010000308.1, read on the forward strand.
ACAGAGCACGGCCCGAGCGGCGTGTTCCCGCTGTGTTGTCAGGACGAGGTGAACCTCATCGAGCGAGGCAAGAATTACGGATGGCCGGTGGTCACCGGGCAGCCGCACGACGCGCGGTTCGTCGATCCGTTGGTGTGGAGCGGACGGACTGACACGTGGGCGCCCTCGGGAGCGACATTCATGTCGAAGCCGGGACCGCTGCGCGGGTCATTTCTCTTCGCGACCCTGCGTGGAGTGCACCTGCACCGCGTCGTGTTCGGTGCCGATGGACGCAGCGTGGCCTTCGAAGAGCGGCTGCTCGAGAACCAGTACGGCCGCCTGCGTGACGTGTTCGAGCTGCCCAGCGGCCAGCTTCTCGTGCTCACGAGCAACCGAGATGGACGCGGGCGGGCCGCGCCGACGGACGATCGCATCCTTCTTGTGACCCTGGGCTGAAACAGGCACCAGGCATGGGACAATTGAGGAAGCACCGCGACTCGCTCGCCGAGCTCGACACCGCGCGGGAAAGGATCTGCAATGACCGAGGAAGCCAAGACCGAACAAAAGGCCGCGATGCCGATCATCGCCGAGGCCGAGAAGCAGGAGAAGATCCTGAACGCGCTCCAGGCTGTGCTCGACCCGGAGATCGGCCTTTCGGTGATCGACCTCGACCTGATCCGAGAGGTGGTCTTCACCGCGGAGGAGGCCGACGTCCGCATGGTGCTCACGACCCCGTTCTGTCCATACGGCCCGATGCTGATCAACCAGATCCAGTCCGCCGCCGAGATCGCCGCGGAGATGCCGGTGAAGGTCACCGTGCTCCCGGACCGGTGGGACCCGCCCCCGTGGCTCCGTTAATGAAGAAGCGAGGCCACTTCGCGATCAAGTTCACGGCGGCCCTGCTCCGCGTCGCTGCGCTGCTGATCGTGATCGGCGGGCTGTTCGGCGCGCTCGCCGTGACGCAGTTCCAAACTCCCAGCGGCACGATCCAGGGCGTGCCGGCTGGCGCGGCAGCCATCGGCTACGTCGTCGTGCTCGCGTTCACGCTCATCTACGCGATCATGCTGTGGGGCTTCGCCGACGCGCTCGTGCTCATTGCCGACACCAACGACGCGCAGCGGGAGTCGGCGCAGCAGATCGCGATGCTCATGTTGGAGCGGCGCACCGAACCTGCGGTGTCGTACGTCGCCCCGGCCGTGCCATCCGACGCGACCGAACGTCTACCCCCGCCGGATCGCTAGCAGCTCGACCTCGAAGACGAGCGTCGCGTTCGGTGGGATGACGCCGCCCGCACCCTTCGCGCCGTAGCCCAGGTCGGGCGGGATCGTCAGGCGGCGCTTCTCGCCGACCTTCATACCCAGCAGACCCTGCTCCCAGCCCGCGATGACACGCCGCTGCCCGAGCGTGACGTCGAAAGGCTCGTTCCGATCGCGGCTCGAGTCGAACTTCTTTCCGTCGGTGAGCGTGCCGGTGTAGTGCACGGACACCGTGTCACCCTTCTTCGCTTCGTCGCCGGCCCCCGGGGTGAGTGTCTCGATCTTCAAAGTCATGACCCGACTCTAGAGCAGCAGCCGCGCGGTCACCCGCTGTGCATGGTCTTGTTCTCTCTGCCCCGGAGCCACAGGAAAGCCCTGGAACGCTCCGCGGATCGCGCCCCACGCACGCATGCGTTCGGCATCGAGCCCCGCCGCGGCGAAGGCCGCGATGACGGTCTCGATGCTCTCGCGCGTCGGCATGCGGCTGCCGATCGGATTCCAGAACAGCGTCGGCACGTCGAATTCGCGCTCGCCGCTGATCGGCTGCGGATCGATGGCGACCCACTCGTTACCGCGCCGGATGATGTTGTGATGATGGAAGTCGCCGTGGAGCAGCACGTCATCGTCGCGCGGGGCGAGCGCGAGAAACCGCTCGCGCGCGAGTCGGACGAGCTCGTGGTCGCCGGCCTCATCGAGCCAGCGCGGCGCGCGGTCACCGATCCATGGAAAGACCTCGCCGCGCTTCACCGGTCGCCAGATCCGTGCCGCGACGGAGACCGCCGCACTCAGCGCGGCCGCCGGATCGACCGTTGACCCATCGTCGCCGGGGCGCGCGCGCTCGAGAAGCATCGCGTGGCGCAGCGGATCGTGTCGCAACAGTCGTACCGCTCCGTCGCCGTTCCAGAGGCGCAGCGCCTCAGGCTGTGTCGCCACCATGTCGTCCTGCGGCGGGACCACCTTCAGGATCGCATCGCCGGCATAGGCCACGAACGAGTACCGGCCCGCTTCGATGCGCGGACCGAGCGGGATGCCCCAATCTGCCGCGGCGTCTTCGGCGGTCGCCTGAAGTCGAGCCATGAGCCAGGGCGCCAGGCCCCACGGCTCGGCGTCGAGCCAGGGGCTCGGCTCGCTCATCGCGTCGTGCGGCGCGGGCTCCGTTTCGCCGTCTTCGCCGCCATGGGTTTCGATGGACGCGGTGCGCTTTCAGCGGCGCGGGCCAGCACGAACAGCAGGTCGGAGGCGCGGTTGAGCCAGGGGAGCAGCTGATCGCCGGCGACGAGCTCCGCGTCGACGCACGCGATCACCGCCCGCTCCGCGCGGCGGGTCACCGTGCGGGCGTAGTCGACTGCCGCGGCGATCCTCGTCTCGCCGGGGATCACGAAGCGGCCCTCGATCCGCACGCGTTTCTTGATTGCCTCGAGCACTCGGTCGAGGCGCTCGACCGCCGCGTGGTCGATCCGCTGCGGAAGCCTCGCGAGGTCGTCGCGCGGTGTCGCGACCACCGACATCGCCACGTACAGCCCGCGCTGCAGCTCGAGCAGCTCGCGACCCAGCGACGAGCGCGGCGCGAGCGAGCGTGCCAGGCCGATGGCCGACTGCGCCTCGTCGAGATCGCCCAGCGCGGCGATGCGCGCGTCGGTCTTTCGGACGCGGCCTTTCCCAAAGAGCGATGTGGCGCCCCCGTCGCCGGTGCGGGTCGTTACGCGAGCGTTCGCGCGCGATGCGGGCACGGCCGAAGAATAGGCTTCGCATCGGCGCGCCCGCGCAACACCGCGGCGTGCGCGCAGCGCACACGCCAAGCAGACGAGCGCGGCGAAGCCGGCGCGACTATGCTCGATGTGTCCGGATGCTTCCACCGGGCGGGAGGGTTTGATGCCGAGCGGTCGTGGCGACTCCAAAGACAAGAACAAGAAGAAGAAGTCCAAGGCAGAGCTCGAGAAGGAGCTGAAGCGGAAGGGCAGCGTTGCCCCGATGCAGCCGATGACGATCGAGCTGGTCAAGCCCAAGCGCAAAGAAAAGGCCGACTGGTAACAGTCTTCCGCACGAATTGAATACGGCGCCGGTGTGAGCAAGCCGGCGCCGTTTGGTGTTCGGGCGAGTTGTGAGGAACGAATGGCAGTAACAGAGAAGACCAAAGCGATCGATCAGGCGATCCTGCAGATCGAGAAGCAGTTCGGTAAGGGCTCGATCATGAAGCTCGGCGACTCCGGCGGCGAGAAAGTCGACGCCATCTCGAGCGGATCGATCGCTCTCGACCTCGCCCTCGGCATTGGCGGCTATCCGCGCGGCCGGGTCGTCGAGATCTACGGCCCGGAGGCCTCCGGAAAGACGACGCTCGCGCTCAACGCGGTCGCATCGGTGCAGCGCACCGGCGGCACAGCCGCGTTCATCGACGCGGAGCACGCGCTGGACTCGGCCTGGGCCCGGATCTGCGGCGTCAATATCGACGAGCTGCTCATCTCGCAGCCTGACAACGGCGAGCAGGCCCTCGAGATCACCGACACGCTGGTGCGATCCGGCGCGGTCGACATCGTCGTCATCGACTCCGTCGCGGCGCTCGTGCCGCGCGCGGAGATCGAGGGCGAGATGGGCGACGCCCACATGGGTCTTCAGGCTCGGCTGATGAGCCAGGCGTTGCGCAAGCTCACCGGCAGCATCTCGAAGACGAAGACCACCGTCATCTTCATCATCCAGCTCCGCGAGAAGGTCGGCGTGGTGTTCGGCAACCCCGAGGTCACCTCAGGCGGCAAGGCGTTGAAGTTCTACGCGTCGATGCGCCTCGACGTGCGTCCGATCGAGCCGATCAAGAACGGCACGGACATCATCGGGCGCCGCGTGAAGGTCAAGGTCGTGAAGAACAAGGTGTCACCGCCCTTCAAGATCGCCGAACTCGAGATCCTCGCGTCCGAGGGCATCTCGCGCGAGGGCGGGCTCATCGACATGGGCATCGTCACCGGTGTCATCGACAAGTCCGGCGCGTGGATCAACTACGGCAAGACGCGCGTCGGGCAGGGCCGCGAGGCAGCGAAGCAATTCCTGCGTGACAACAAGGAGGTCGCCGCCGAGATCGAGGCGAAGATCCGCGAGCGCTCGGGCGCGGTGCCGACCGCTGCGCCGGAGAGTGGAGACGAGGGCTAGCCGGACCGCGAAGCCAAAGCCTGCCGGCCCCACGGGGACGGCCTACGACGCGGCCCTGCGCTATCTGGGCCACCGGCAGCGCAGCGTCTCGGAGATCCACCGGCATCTGCGCGGCAAGAAGTTCGACGACGAAGCGATCGCTGCCGCGATCGACAAGCTGCGCGCGCAGCGCTACGTCGACGACGAGGCCTTCGCACGCTACTGGCTCGAGCAGCGCGAGCGCTTCCGCCCGCGCGGCGACCGCGGGATCCGCATGGAGCTCGCGCAAAAGGGCGTGTCGCGCGACGTCATCGACGTCGTGCTCGGCGAGCGCGCGCCGGATGCGGACATCGAGCAGGCCAAGAAGGCGCTCTCGCGCCCGATGACGCGCTGGGCGACGCTCACCGCGCCCGAGCGCAAGCGCAAGATCCACACGTATCTCGCGGCACGCGGCTTCGCGTACGGCACGATCGAAGAGGTGATCCGCGCGAGCGTCGAGGACGCCGAGGACGAGGAGTAGCGGGCTAACATCACGAGCATGTTCACCACTCGTCAGTTGATCGCCGCGGTCGTGTCGCTCGCGATCATCGTTGGCATCGCGGCCCTTGTCGGCTACAGCGTGGGCGTCGGGGCAGGCACGCGCATGAGCGAGACCAAGGTCTTCCGCGACGTACTCGCGCAGGTCGGCGACAAACAGATCACAGCACTGGTCGGCGACGTCGCGTACGGGGTTTCCGGCGAGGTCGCCTGGGTGGACGCGTCGGGCAGTGCGCACGCGGACGGCTGGCCTGCATGCGCCCCAGTGCTAAGTCGGTCGCGGATCACGTTCGGCGGCGCGGTCGTGTATGTCCCGACCGGCGCTGGCGTCTACCGGATCCTCTGGGTGGACTGTCGCAAGTAAGTCCTAGGCGCGAATGTGAGCTTCGCGACGGTTCGCGACGCGTGCCAGGCGCTACGATCGGAAGCCCGTGAATGCAATTGAGGCCGAAGGCCTCGTGAAGATCTACCGCGCCCGCAAGCGCGAAGTCCGCGCCCTCGACGGCGTCGACCTCGTCGTCCCGCAGGGCACGGTGCTGGGCCTCCTCGGTCCCAACGGCGCCGGCAAGACGACCACAGTGCGGATCCTCGCGACGCTGCTGCGGCCCGACGCTGGACGCGCCACGGTCGCCGGGCACGATGTCGTCCGCGAGGCGCAGACCATCCGCTCGCTCATCGGCCTCTCCGGCCAGTACGCGGCCGTCGACGAGAACCTCACCGGCCGCGAGAACCTCGTGATGTTCGGGCGCCTCTACGGTCTCTCGACCGCAGAGGCCAAGCGCCGCGCGGCCGAGCTGCTCACGCAGTTCGATCTCGAGGACGCCGCGGATCGCGTGGTGAAGACGTATTCCGGTGGCATGCGGCGCCGGCTGGACCTGGGCAGCGCGCTCATCGGCCGACCGAAGCTGCTGTTCCTGGACGAGCCGACCACCGGGCTCGACCCGCGCAGCCGGCTCGGCATGTGGGATGTCATCCGCGGGCTCGTCCGCGAGGGCGTCACCCTGCTTCTGACCACCCAATACCTCGAGGAGGCCGACGAGCTGGCCGACACGATCGCCGTCGTCGACCACGGCAAGATCATCGCGCGCGGCACCGCGGACGAGCTCAAGTCGCAGGTCGGCGGCGAGCGCATCGAGGTCGTGGTCCACAAGCGCACGGATGTCGCTGCGGCCGTCGGGATCGTGCGAAAGGACGCCGACGGCGAATGCGCCATCGATGAGCACACCCGCAAGATCACCGCGCCGGTGAGTGGGGGAGCCCGCCGTCTGGTGCAGGTGGTGCGCGACTTCGATGAGGCGGGCATTGGCATCGACGACATCGCGCTGCGCCGGCCTACGCTCGACGACGTGTTCCTGTCGTTGACCGGTCACGCCGCGGCTCCGTCGCTCGCCGACTCCGACGAACCCGTCGCGGCGGCGGCCGGCCGATGAGCTCGCTCGAGGGTTACCGCCAGCAGCAGATGAGCGGCTTCCGCCACGCGCTGCGTGACGGTCTGATCATCACCGAGCGCAATCTGCGGCGGATCCCGCGTATTCCCGAGCTGGCGATCTTCGCGATCCTCCAGTCGGTGATGTTCGTGCTGCTCTTCGCGTTCGTGTTCGGCGGAGCGATCCCGCTGCCCGGTGGCGGCTCCTACCGCGAGTACCTGCTCCCGGGCATCTTCGCTCAGACGATCGCGTTCGCCGCGGCGACCACGGCCGTCGGCATGACCGACGACCTGCACAAGGGCATCCTCGACCGCTTCCGCTCGCTGCCGATGGCGCGCTCCGCCGTGGTGAGCGGGCGCACGATCTCGGATGTCGTCTACAGCGCCGGGATCCTGGTCGTGCTCATGGCGACTGGGCTTCTCGTGGAGTGGCGGGTCCACACCAGCATCCCGGAGTTCCTTGGCGGCGTGGGACTGCTGCTGCTCTTCGCGTTCGCGATGTCCTGGATCGGCGTGTGGCTCGGGCTCATGGTGCCGGCGGTCGAGGTCGCGCAGCAGGTCGCATTTACGACGATCTTCCCGCTCACGTTCCTCTCGAACGCGTTCGTACCGACGCAGACGCTTCCGTCACTGCTGCAGCCGATCGCGGAGTGGAATCCGGTGAGCGCGCTGACCGCCGCCACGCGGAAGCTCTGGGGAAATCCGAATCCGTTCGGCAATGGCACAGGTTTTCCGGCGGAGCATCCGATCGAGCTGACGATCATCTGGGTCGCGGTGATCCTCTTGATCTTCATCCCGCTCGCCGTGCGCCGCTACCAGCGCATCAGCGGCTAGCAGCGCTCCCGCTCGCGTCGGCAAGCTCGTCGATGCGTTTCGCGAGCGCGACGTCGGCGTTGCTCAGCTTTCCCGTCGCGAACGTCGTCGTGATGATGCGTACAGCGCGGTAGCGCTCGACGTGGATGTCCGGGTGGTGATCGAGCTCATCGGCCGCGAGCGCGATGCGATCGACGAACGCGATCGCGCTCTTCCAGCCCTTGCAGCGGAATGTCTTCGTGAGTGTCTCGCCCTCACGCGCCCATCCGCTCACCGGCAGCCACCGCGCGAGCTCCTCCTCGTCCAGGCGCGTCTCGCGCTCAGGAAGCGCCATCGCCACCCGGAGCCGGCAGCGGATCGCCCGCGATCAGCGCGCGCCTCGCGAGGATGCGTCGGAAGCCGATGCCGAACACCAATCCGCCGCAGACATACATCACCGCACCGATGAGCAACGGAAGCGCGAAGACGCCAGCGCCGATGAGCGCCCCGCCGGCGAGCGGGCCGAGCGCGTTGGTCGTGCCCCACACCGAGAACCCGATGCCCACCGCGGTCGCGCGCTCCTCTGGGACGGTCGCGGTCATGAGCATCGACTGATGGAACGGCCACGAGAGATTCGTGAGGAAGCTGCGCACCAGATGCAGCGCAGCCGCGACGGTGAACACCGGCGCGACGACGATGAGCGCGATGCAGATCGCGCTCGACGTGAGCGCGAACAGCACCGTGTTCGGACCGCCGAGCTTCCGCTCGAGGTAGGGGACCGCCACGAGCGTCCCCAGCGACGCGATCTGTCCGGCGGCGAACCACGGCCCGAGGTCGGCCTCCGTCACGCCGAAGCGGAGGTTGTACCACAGCGGCATGAGCTGGATCGCGATGCCGAGACCGAAGCCGAGGAACCCGATGGCCAGCGAGTAGGTGAGGATCGCCTGGCGCGAGCGCCGCGGCCACCAGCCCGACGCGACGCGCGCCTTGTGCACCTCGGGATCGTCGCGGATCGGGATTAGTACGAGACCCGCGAGGAGCGTGATGATCGCCATCGCCACGTAGGGCGGGCGGTACGCGCCGATCTCGCCGAGTGCCGGCGCGAGCCCGCGGAGGATCTCCGGCGCGCCGGCGCACAGCGAGCCGAACGCGAGGCTCCAGAGTGCCTGGCTCGACGCGAACACCTTCGTGCGCGTGGCCTCGATCGTGTTGTCGGCGAGCAATGCGTCGAAGCTGGAGATCGTCAGCGCACCGGCGGCGCCGTTCGCCAGGCCGACGCCGCCGAGGAAGCTCGCAAAGATGAGCCACGGAACGTCAGTGGTGAGTGCGAAGACGAGATAGCTCGCGATCGGCAGGAGCGTTCCGGCGATGAGGAAACGGCGGCGGCCCCAGCGGTCCGCGAGGACACCCGAGAACGCGACGAGCAGCGCGGTCATCGCGCCCGACGCGGTGTAGAAGCCGCCGATGACCGCCGGCTCGATGCCGGCGCGCGCGAGGTAGAGCGGAAGCACGACGATGAGGTAGCCGAGCGGCACCGTCGCGAGGAACGAGCTCGCGAGGAGGAGGCGTGTACCGCGGGGCGCGTAGTCGTGGAAAGACGAATTCATTGGGCGTTGACGAGCGTACGCTGCGAGCGTTCGTGTTCGCATTGCGTACGACGTGCGAGCGGCGCTATCCTCGACCCACTAAGAACTTTGTGAACCCTCCGGCCGGAGGAGCACGCCGTTCCATCGGCCGGTTTGCGATCTCAGGGGCGTTGCCCCGCAAGCGGCGACGTTTCTGCTCGCGCAACACGGAAAGGACGACACGAGATGCCCGACATCCTCGTCGTGGGCCTTGTTGCCCTCGTCGCAGGCTTGGTCGGCTTCGGGATCGCGCTCTTTGTTCGACGCTCATTCGCCCTCGCCAGTGAGACCACCGCACGGGCGAACGCCGACCGGTTGCTGGCCGAGGCGCGAGCGAAGCAGAAGGAGATCATCCTCGAGGCCAAGGACGAAGCCATCAAGACCGCGAAGACTTCGGAGACTGAGACCCGAGACCGTCGCGCCGAGCTGCAGCGCTATGAGACTCGTCTCGATAAGAAGGACGAGCAGCTGGACCAGAAGATCGCCCAGGTGGACGAGCGGGACCGCCGCCTGGGCGTCAAAGAGAAGGATCTCGACGCCGAGCGAGACAAGATCACGCAGCTCCAGGAGGAGCAGCGTGAAGAGCTGGCGCGCGTCGCCTCCCTGACCATGGACGAGGCCCGCGGACTCGTGCTCCAGCGGGTCGAAGAGGAGATGCGCGACATCATCAGCCGCCGGGTGCGCGAGATGGAGGCCGAAGCCCGTGAGGGCGTCGACGCGAAGGCTCGGGACATCATCACGATGGCCATCCAGCGGTTCGCCGCGGAGCACACCACGGAGCACACCGTGACGGTGGTCGCGCTGCCCTCCGATGACATGAAGGGCCGCATCATCGGCCGCGAGGGCCGGAACATCCGCACCCTGGAGACCCTCACCGGCGTCGACCTGATCATCGACGACACACCCGAGGCCGTCGTCGTGTCCGGTTTCGACCCGATCCGCCGCCAGGTCGCGAAGCGCGCGCTCGAGCGTCTCCTCGTCGACGGGCGCATCCATCCCGCCCGCATCGAGGAGATGGTCGCGAAGGCGAAGGGCGAGATCGACCAGGTCATGAAGGAGGCCGCCGAGGCGGCCGTGTACGAGGTCGGCATCGCCGGCCTGCATCCGGATCTCGTGAAGATGCTCGGACGGCTGCACTTCCGCACCTCGTACGGGCAGAACGTGCTCCGCCACTCCATTGAGGTCGCGCACGTCGCGGGCATGCTCGCGGCGGAGACCGGCTACGACGTGCAGACGATGAAGCGCGCCGGTCTGCTGCATGACATTGGCAAAGCGATCGACCACGAGGTCGAAGGCGCGCACACCGTCATTGGTGGCGAGCTGCTCAAGCGCTACGGCTTCCCGCAGACCGTGATCGACGGAGTCGTCGGCCACCATGGCGATGTCGAGCCCGTCACGATGACCGGCACGCTCATCTCCGCGGCCGACGCGATCAGCGCCGCGCGCCCCGGCGCACGAAGCGAGATCGTGTCCAACTACATCCAGCGCCTGCAAGAGCTCGAAGGCGTCGCGAACAGCTTCGAGGGCGTCGAGAAGTCATTCGCCATCCAGGCGGGTCGCGAGATCCGCGTGATCGTCAAGCCCGAGCAGGTCGACGACCTGAGCTCGGCCCGACTCTCGCGCGACATCGCACAGAAGATCCAAGAGACGCTTCAGTACCCGGGTCAGGTCAAGGTCACGGTGATCCGCGAGACGCGGTCCGTGGAGTACGCCAAATAGCGCGTGCGCATCCTTTTCGTCGGTGATGTGGTGGGGCGCCCCGGCCGCAACGCGGTCGTGGCGCTCCTTCCCGTTCTACGAGAGGAGCACAAGGTCGACATCGCGATCGTGAATGGCGAGAACGCCGCCGCCGGCGCGGGTCTCACGGGCGAGATCGCGAAGGAGCTCCATGCGGCGGGCGCCGACGTGATCACGAACGGCAATCACGTGTGGGACCAGCGTCAATTCATGAAGGACATCGACATGCTCGACTTCTGCATCCGTCCGATCAATCTGCCGTCCGGCAATCCGGGCCGCGGGTGGATGATCGCGAAAGGCGTGCTCGTCGTGAACGGCATCGGCCGAACCTTTATGGCGCCGGCGGACGATCCGTTCCGCGCGATGGACGATCTGCTCGCGGAGCTCGGCGACCGCGCGCCGCGCGTCCGCATCCTTGATTGGCACGCGGAAGCGACGAGCGAAAAGATCGCGATGGGCTGGCACCTCGATGGGCGCTTCAGTGCCGTGCTCGGATCGCACACCCACACGCCGACCGCGGACCCGCGCGTTCTCCCGCAGGGGACGGCGCTCATCACGGACACGGGGATGGTCGGCCCGCGCGATTCGGTGCTCGGTGTGGACCCCGCGATCATCGTCGCGCGATTCCGCGACGGGATGCCACGCCGCTTCGAGGTCGCGAGCGGCCCCGTGCAGTTCAACAGCGTGCTCATCGACGTCGACGCGGAATCGGGTAAAGCCACGGGCATCAAGCGCGTCGACCAGGAGTGGGACGCCTGAGCACCGGCTACGCGATCGATCTGCACACACATTCGCTGCGCTCCGACGGTGCGCTGACGCCCACGCAGCTCGTGCAGCGCGCAGCGGGGCGCGGCGTGCGGATCCAGGCGCTGTCCGATCACGACACGCTCTCGGGCGTGGCCGAAGCAGTGGCCGAAGGCGGCCGTCTCGGCGTCCGGATCATCTCGGCGACGGAGCTGAACACGGAGTCGGAGTGGGGTGATGTGCACGTTCTCGCCTACTTCGTCGACCCGAACGACGCACCCTTCGAAGAGAAGATGAAGTGGCTGCGCGAGAACCGCGGCCGCCGCATCGAGCTCATGGTCGAGAACCTGAATCGCCTAGGGCATCCCGTGTCGCTCGCGCGCGTGCAGGAGATCGCGCAGGGCGGGTCGCTCGGACGTCCGCATCTGGCGCAAGCGTTGTTCGAAGCGGGACACGTGCCGACGTATGACTCTGCATTCGACACGCTGATCAGCAAAGAGTCGCCCGCGTATGTCTCGCGCGTTGGCCTTGCGCCGCTCGAAGCCGTCGCACTCGTGCGGGCGCACGGTGGTGTCCCATCGCTCGCACATCCTGGGACCGTTTTGCGACTCGAAGAGCTGCTGCCGCAGCTCGTGAACGCCGGCCTCGCGGGCATCGAGTGCTATTACGGCTCACATACACCCGTGCGGACGGCGTACTGCCTGCAGCTCGCGGCGCGTTCGGGTCTCATCCCGACCGGCGGTTCGGACTTCCACGGTCGCGGCGATCACGGCGCCGACCTTGGCGGCGTTTTCGTGCCGCCGGAGAACGTCGAGGCGCTCGAAGCCTGTCGTCGACCGTCCGGGGACTACCAGGCAGGCGATTGAGCGAATACCATTCGCGCGCGTGATGGGGGAGCGGTAGGTGGCAGGGGCGCTTCGTCCGGTCGTCATTCTCATGCTGCTCGCATCGGTCCTGTTCGTGTTGGCGGGCGTATTGGACGGCGTCTATCCAGGTGGCGCGACGTCATTCGCGGACCTTGCGGCGATCTCCTACGTCTTCGCGATCATCAACACCGTCGTCGCGTACCTTGTCGCGCGCGGCAGCGAGCGGAGCCTCGCGTTGCGCATGGGTCTGTCGCTCTTCTTTGTGGTCGAGCGCCCAGCGTCGGCGTTCCTCATCGGATCTCACTCGACCGCATCGATCGCGGTGCATCTCCTGACCGCGGTCGTCGAGCTCGTCATCCTTGTCTCGGGCCTCGGTGTTTGGCGGCTCGGTCATTCCGTGGCCTCAGGAGACATGGATCAGCTCTACTCGCTCGACTCCGCGACTCCGCCGCCTCCACCGACGGAGCGCGATGATCCGGCGACGACCCGCTCCAGCACGCTCTCCGTGGGCACTTCCTGGCTCATCGGCCTCACGACGCTGCTTCTGGCGGCCGTGCTCGTCGCCGACGGCATCGTGTCGAATTTCGTGCCTGGCGGACGCGAGTGGGGCGTCTCGGGCGAGAGCAGCGGATGGCTGGTCTACCTCTTCGCCGCGGTCGTCCTGACGGTCGCGACGCAGGCGGTCAAAGGCGGACGGCTCGCTCTCCGGCTTCTCGCGATCACCGCGCTCATCTTCTTCATCGAGCGAGCCTTCAGCCCGTTCGCGCTGCGGGTCGTCGATCCGGTCGCGCTCGGCCTGCACGGCCTGGCCGCGTTCGTTGCGCTCGCCGTCGCGCTGTCTGCGGCGAGCGCGATCCGTGGAAGCCGCTTCCGGTCCGAAGGCGACGTCGCGCTCGAAGCCGCTTAGCTCGCGCGCTTTAGGCTCTAGCCATGGCAGCAGTTCGCGACGCGGCCGCGCGACTTGTCGATCAGGTCGCGCGCGTGGTGGTGGGCAAGAAAAGCGCGACTGAACAGCTCTTCGCTGCCCTGCTCGTCGATGGCCACGTACTGCTCGACGACGTGCCCGGAGTGGGGAAGACCACGCTGGCGCGCGCGGTCGCGCGGTCGTTCTCACTCTCGTTCCACCGCATCCAGTGCACGCCAGACCTCGTGCCGTCCGACATCACCGGCGTGTCGATCTACGACCAGCGCACCCAGGAGTTCCAGTTCCGTCCAGGTCCGGTGCTGGCGAACATCGTGCTGGTGGACGAGATCAACCGGGCCACGCCGCGCGCGCAATCGAGCCTGCTCGAGGCGATGCAGGAGCGGCAGATCACCGTCGACGAGACCACGCACAGGTTGCCCGAGCCCTTCTGTGTCATCGCAACGCAGAATCCGATCGAGCTCGAAGGGACATTCCCGCTGCCCGAGGCGCAGCTCGACCGCTTCCTCTTCCTCGTTCGCCTCGGATATCCAGATGCGGACGATGAAGACCTCATCCTCCGGATGCATGGCGCGATGAGCGTCGACACGGACTCGCTCGAGCCGATCTACGACGCCGCCGCCCTCGCACTGTTCCGCGACGAAGTCCGCGCGGTGAAGATGAGCGATGCGGTGCGTCGCTACATCGTCGACCTCGCGCGCGCGACCCGAAAGGCGGACGGCGTCGAGCTCGGCGCGAGCCCGCGCGCGGAGATCGCGCTCTTCCGCGCGGCGCAGGCACACGCGGCGATGCGCGGGCGCGCGTACGTGTTGCCGGACGACGTGAAGGCGCAGGCCGGTGCGGTCCTGCAGCACCGCATCTTCATGGGCGCCGACGCTCAGATGCGCGGACGCACCGGTGCGAGCGTCGTGACCGAAGCGTTGACGCGCACGCCCGTCCCCGCGGAGGAAGCTGCGCGCGCAGCGGGATGAGCCGCACGGGCCACTTCGAGTGGCCGATCGTCATCCTCTTCGTGATCCTCGCCGCGATCTCTCGCAACCCGGCGCTCATCGTTCTCGCGGCCGGTGGTCTCGTCATCGGCTTGGTCGTGTGGCTCACCACGCGCCTCGCGCTCGTCGCGCTCGACGCGACGGTGGAGCTCTCGGCGGATCGCGTCGTGGCAGGGGAGGGCATCACCGCCGTAGTCAGGATCGCGAACCGCAAGCCGCTCCCGCTGCCCTGGCTCGATCTGCGGCTCTTCCTGCCTGAGGGCGTCGAGCCTGCACACGTGGCCACGCTCGCGTCGCTCGCTGAACGGGGGCTCCTACCCCCGGGCGTTCCCAGGGGGTGGGTGAACGCCGGCTTCGCGCCGCGTGGCCACGAGAAGCTCACGGTGCGCTTTCCGCTGGTCGCGTCGGCGCGCGGCGCATACGCGGTCGGCCCGCTGCGCCTTCGCGCGAGCGACTGGCTCGGTTTCATGTCGATCGAGCGAACCGTGCCGATCGCGATTCCCGTGGTGGCCTATCCCGCACCGCTCGCCACGCGCGACCGGCACCTCCCGAGCCTTCGTCCGCTGGCCGAGACCGCGGTCCGGCGGGGCCTCGTGCCGGACCCGCTGCGCTTCCGGGGCGTCCGCGACCACCGGCCGGGCGACCCGCGGAAAGAGATCCACTGGAAGGCCTCCGCGCGCCTGCGAGAGCTCCAGACGAAGCTCTACGAGCCCGCCACCAGCCTCGACGCCGTCTTCCTGGTCAACGTGGCCTCATACGAGCAGTACTGGATCCAGGCGGACCCGGAGGCCGTGGAGCTCGTCGTGTCGGCGTCGGCGGACCTCGTCCGGCAGGCCGCGGCCGCGGGGCGACAGGTCGGCCTGGTGACGAACGGACTCGACAACCTCACGCACGAACGCCCGCGCTCGGCGCTGTCACGCGGACCGCGTTCGCTGACGCGCAGCCTCGAGATCCTCGCGCGCCTCGGGCCGTACGCGGTGAACTCGCCGGAGGCCGTCTTCCTCGCGGAGCGCGGCCGCCTTCCGTGGGGCGCGACGCTCGTGGTCGTGACGCCGAAGATCTCGAGCGGTCTCGCAGGAGCGATGCTCGCGCTGCGCCGCACGCAACACCGCGTGCTCGCGGTCAGCGTGCTGCCGCCGAATCCCGAGGTCGTGTCGCATCTCGCTGCTCGCGGCATCGTGGTGGACGTATTGCGCGCGTCGGAGCTTCGTCGTGCGAGCTAACGGCGCGCTCGCGCTGCTGATCGGAGCGAGATGTTTCGTGGAAGCGGTGACGTTCACCGCGCTGGCCGCCATCGGACATCTCGCCGCGGCGGGTCGCGATCCGATGCCGACGCTGCCCACGTTCTTCATGCTCTTCGGCGCGGGACTCCTGCTCGTGACGCTCCTCCGTGAGATCGGTGGCGAGCGCCGAAGCGCGACGATCCTCGTGATCACACTGGCGGCCGCGGCCGCGTGGGGACTGTCGCTCCCGATGAAGAACCCCGACGGCTTCGCCTTCCTCTCCCGCGTCGTCATCTTCGGAATGCTTGGCGAGGCATACCTCTGGCGCGTCATATCGGTCGCGCGCGGCTCGACACGTTGGACCGATGCGCGCAACGCCGTGCCGCTGGCGGCCATCGCGATCGCGATCG
This sequence comes from Chloroflexota bacterium, assembly GCA_031394155.1. Lineage (GTDB taxonomy): Bacteria > Chloroflexota > Limnocylindria > P2-11E > P2-11E > CF-39. The sequence continues at coordinate 20,486 of JANMWW010000308.1, forward strand.
TCGTGCTCCTGCCCGGCCCGATGGACCGCACGCCCTTCGCCGGGCTCGCGTTGCTCATGGTCGCGGCGTCGGGGCTCGCGCTCTCTCTCGCGCGCACCACAGAGGAGCTGGCTCTCGCGCGCGGCACGCAGGGCACGATGCGCACGTCGTCTGCGACGAGCGCGATGGTCGTCGTCGGCGTCGTCGCGATCCTCGCCGCCGCGCTCGTGCCATCGGTGCAGGACGCCCTTGGCGCGTTCGGAAGCTTCCTCGCGCCCATCGCCGGGCGGACTTTCTACCTGCTCATCCTGCCGTTCGCCCTGCTCGCGGGATGGCTGATCGAGTTCCTTCGGCCGATCATCGCGAACCGCGCTCCGTTCATCCCACCCTTCCAGCGGACCACACCCGAGCAGGACCAGGAGCTGATTCGCCAGATCGAGCAGTCGCGTCCGTACGTCTTCGGCGCGGTCGAGCTGCTCATCGTCGCGGTCGCGGTCCTCTTCGGCCTGGTCTTGCTCGACCGGATGTTGCGCGAGCGCCGGCTCGACCTGCCCGAGGGCGTGTCGCTGGAGCGCGAGAGCGCGTCGGGCATCGGCCTCATGGACACGCTCCGTGGTCTGCGACCGCGTCGTACCGCGCGCCGGTCGCGACCGCGTGAGGACGGGACGCCCGCGGGATCGCTCCGCGTCCTTTACTGGCGCTTCCTCGCGCTCGCTGAGGCGCGCGGCGCTGGTTGGCGTCCCGAGCCCGAGACGCCGGGGGAGCATCACTCGCGCATCACGTCCGCGACGCCGATCTGGGCGGACGCCGCGCCGATCGTGCGCGCGTTCGAGGACCTTCGCTACGGCGAAGAGGATCCGGCGCCCGACACCTTGGAGCGCGCGCGCGCCGCGTACCGCACGCTCGAGACCCGACCACGCGGGTCCTAGCGATCGTCGGCCCGACCGCGTCGGGTAAGAGCGCGCTCGCAATGGAGATCGCCGCGCGTCATGACGGCGAGATCGTGTCGGCGGACTCGCGGCAGATCTACCGCGGCATGGACGTCGGCACCGCCAAGCCCACGCGCGACGAGCAGGCGCGCGTGGCTCACCACCTCATCGACATCGTCGATCCCGGTGAGCGTTACGACGTCGCCCGCTACCAGCGCGATGCACGTGCGGCACTCGCCGACATCGCGGCACGCGGACGTCTCGCCGTCGTGGTCGGCGGCACCGGCCTTTACGTGCGCGCGCTGCTCGACGGGCTCGATCTCGAGTCCGTGCCGACCGACCCAGATATGCGTGCGCGCCTCGAGGCCGAAGCCGAGCGCGGCGAGGATCTCCACGCGCGCCTTGCGGCCATCGACCCAGAAGCCGCTGCGAAGGTCGACCCGCGCAACGTGCGCCGCGTCGTCCGTTATCTCGAAGCGTCGCTCATCACCGGAGGCGTGAGCGCGCGCTGGCGCCGTTCAGTGGGCATTCCCGCAATAAAGATCGGACTACATCCAAACCGCGAGCTACTTGTCGAGCGGATCGAGCGCCGGGTGCGCGCGATGCTCGATCAGGGCGTGCTCGCGGAGGCCCGCAGGCTCTTGGATAGCCGCATCGATCCGAGACTGCCGAGCATGAGCGCGCACGGGTATGTGCACTGGATGTCCCATCTGCGCGGCGAGATCGACCGCGCCGGCGCCGTCGCGTTGACGGTGCGCGATACGAAGGCGTACTCGCGCAGGCAGATGACCTGGTTCCGGCGGGATGCTGAGGTGCGGTGGTGCGATCCCGTGACTGTTGATCCCGTCGCATTCAGCACCGCGGCGCTTGCCCAGACCGCATAGTTAACGCGTGATCGATACACGAGCGCCGGCCGAGCGTGCGTATCTCGTCGGCCTGGACCAACCGCGCGCGCGCTTCGAGGCGGAGGACTCGCTCAACGAGCTCGCCGCGCTGGTGGAGGCGGCGGGCGCGGTCGTCGCCGGGCGGACCATCCAACAGCGCCGCACGCCCGACCCGCACACCTGGGTGGGGAAGGGCAAGGCCGAGGAGCTCGCGACCGAGGCAGCGCGCGTCGCGGCGGACATCATCGTCACCGACGACGAGCTCACGCCGACGCAGCAGCGCGGTCTTGAGGCCGTCACGAATCGCCGCGTCGTGGACCGTTCCGCGGTGATCCTCGACATCTTCGCGCGCCACGCGCGCACGAAGGAAGGCCGCGAACAGGTCGAGGTCGCGCAGCTGCAGTACCAGATGCCGCGCCTCCGTGGCATCTGGAAAGGCCTGTCGCGGCAGGGTGGTGGCGTCGGCACGCGGGGTCCTGGCGAGTCGCTCCTTGAGACGGACCGCCGCGTCATCGAGCAGCGGCTCATCGACCTGCGCGCGAAGCTCTCCGAGGTGCAGAAGCAGCGGGAGCGCAGCCGCAAGTCGCGCGGCACCGAAGGTCTCTTCCTCGGCGCGTTCGTTGGATACACGAACGTGGGCAAGTCCACGCTGCTGAACGCGCTCGCTGGATCGGATGTCCTCGTCGCCGACCAGCCCTTCGCGACGCTCGATCCGACGACGCGCCGCATGCCGACGCACGGCGGGGGCGCGATCCTTCTCTCAGACACGGTGGGCTTCGTGAACAAGCTGCCGCCGACGCTGGTCGCGGCATTCCGTGCGACGCTCGAGGAGCTCGAGGACGCCGACCTGCTCATCCATGTGGCCGACGTCGTGCATCCGAACCTGCACGAGCGGCTGATCGTCGTGCGCGAGACGCTGCGGTCGCTCGAGCTCGCCGACCGCCCGAGCCTGCTCGTGTTCAACCGGTCCGACCTGCTGCGCGGCGAAGAGGGAGACGCGCTGCGTGAAGCGCTCGGCGCGGAGTTCCCAGCGGCGCTCTTCACGTCGGCCACGACCGGCGACGGGCTGGACGCGCTGCGTACGCGGTTGGCGGAGACGTCGGCGGCGCGTTTCAAGCACGTCAAGGTCGTCGTTCCCTATAGCGACGGCGCGCTCGTGCAGCGCGTGCGTGAGCGCGGGCAGCTCCGCGCGGCGGACTACAGCGAGCGGGGGATCGAGATCGACGCGGACGTGCCGCCGGATCTGGCGAAAGAGCTCACCGCGAAACGACTCGCGCCCGTCAGTCCCGCCGAGGCCTGATCAGCTGCGCCCGAGGATGATCGGGAGCGCGGGGTCGTTGCCCCATTCCTCCCAGCTGCCATCGTAGGTGCGGACGTCGTCGTGGCCGAGTGCGGTGAGGACGAGATGCGTGAATGCGGCGCGAACGCCGGCCTGGCAATACGTCACGGTCGACGTCTCCGGCCCAAAGCCCGCGTTCGTATAGAACTCCTCGAGCTCGTCGGCGTCCTTCAGCGTCCAATCTTCCTTCAGCGCGTCCTTCCACAGGATGTTCACCGCGCCGGGGATGTGACCGCCCCGCGCCGTCCGCTTCTCCTCGCCGCTGAACTCGCTGTCGCGCCGCACGTCGAGCAGCCACGGATCTCCGGTGCGGACCGCCG
>JANMWW010000346.1:0-5957 GCA_031394155.1 Chloroflexota bacterium
TCGACATGCGCCGCGATGAGCGTGGGGAGCTTCGCATCGCGCGCTGACGCGAAGGCCTCACGGCATTCGGCCTCGGTCGTGACCTCGAGACCGGTCGCTCCGAAGCCGCGCGCAAGTGCGACGTAGTCGAGACCGCGGAACGTCGTGCCGACGGTCGCGAAGCCTTTGCGCTCCTGGTTCGCCTTGATCTGGGAGAGGGCCTCGTCCGCTAGCACGACGGCGATCACCGGTAGCTCCATGCGCACCGCCGTCTCGAGCTCGGCCATCGACATCGCAAAGCCGCCATCGCCGAGCACGCACGCGACCGGGCGATCGCGGTGGAGCAGCTTCAGGCCGATCGCTGCGGGGAGCCCGTAGCCCATCGATGACAACCCGTTGGACATGAAGAAGGTCTTCGGCGCGAACGCGGTCCAGCACTGACCGGTGACGGACTTGTTGTAGCCGACGTCGCACGTCGCCATGGCGCTCTCGGGCAGCGCCGCGCGCAATGCGGCGAGCACCTGCTGCGACGTGAGGCCGCTGCGCTTCGGCGAGACGAATGCGCGGAATTCGGTCCGGATCTTCTTGACGTCGGCGGCCGACCACTTGGGCACCGCCGCGCCTCCGAACCTGTCGATCACATCAAGCGCCTCGTGAGTCGGCCCGACGATCTCGATCGAGGAGTGGTAGTAGCGGTCATCGTTGGGCAGCGGGCCGATGTGCACGACCTCGGCCTGGAGGCCCCAATCGCGGTCGAATTCGACCGGGTCGAATCCGACCATGAGCACGAGGTCGCTCGTCGCGAGCAGCTCGTAGAGCTTCGCCGTCCCAAGCATTTCGATCGTGCCGAGGAAGAGCGGATGGTCTTCGCGGAATACGCCCTTCGATTTCGGCGAGTCGATGACCGGGATCGCCCACTTCTCCGCGAGGCTCGTGAGCGTGGCGCTCGTGAGGGGGTCGTTCGCGTCCATGCCCACGAGGATCACCGGCCGTTTGCTCGCGCGAAGGCGCTCGCCCACAAGGCGGGCAGCATCCGGATCGATCGCGTTCCACAGCCGTGCCTGGATGGGCGTGCCTCCAGCCGTCGCGGTATCGGGCACGTCCTGGCGCGGCACGTCGCTCGGGATCTCGAGATGCACCGGTCCGCGCCGGGGCTGCAGCACGACACGCAGCGCGCGATCGACGACCGCACCGGCGTTCTCCGGCAGCACCTGCGCCTGCCACTTCGTGATCGGCGCGAAGAGCGCGCGCAGGTCAAGCTTCTGATGCGTCGTGATGTCGTACCGCGTCGTCGGCAGCTGTCCGGTGAACGCCAGCACCGGCGATCGGTCCAAGAACGACTGCGCGACGCCGGTGACCAGGTTCGTCGCGCCGGGGCCGAGCGTCCCGACACACACTCCAGGAATCCCGCTCTCCGCGGCCATCGCGTCGGCCATGAATCCCGCCGACGCCTCATGGCGCGTGAGCACGAACTCGAGCCCTGCGGCGCGGAAGCCCTCGATGAGATCGACGACCTCGCCACCGGGATGGCCCATGACGTAGCGCACGCCCGCGGCGTGCAGGCGATCGCCGATCAGCCGCCCGACGGTTGCCATCGCCGCAGGATAGGGGCGCTGGTCAGTCGGAGAGCTGTGGTGCCACCGACACGACCGCCGTGACGCAGAGCGCATCGCGGAGCCATGCCGCCATGCGGCTGCCGGCGAGCGCGCGCTCGATGCGCAGGTCGTAATACGCCGCGCGCATCGCCATGAGAAGCGAACGGAGTGCCGACCGCGTCGCATCGCGCGCCAGCAGCGTGCGCAGGAGCGCGGAGCCACGCACCAGCGGCGAGGACCAGCGCACCGCGTCCTCACCCCACCACATCACGCGCGCGAGCTTCTCGGCCTCGAGATGCGCGTGAACGTCGCCGTCGAGGCGCAGGGTACCGGGCACACCTTCGACGATCGTGGCGAGCGGCAGATGATGACCGAGCGCCAAGTGAGCGGCGACGTGCAGGTACAGATAGATACGCTCGGCAACGGTCGCCTCTGACGACACGACCAGACCCTTGTCGCGGCCGTCGTTCGGCGGGCTCACCAGGAACGCCCGCACATCGGCGAGCGGCGCGAAGCGCGTGTGAATGCCGAAGCGGTCGGTGAGATAGGTCCGAAGACGCTCCTCCTCCATCCGCAGCGTGTGGCTCTCCGAGCGCGGAGACCGGTCGATCATTTCGGAAGCCATGTGCGTAGACCCTCCTCGAGGTATTCCTTGAGCGTGCGGCGATCCGACAGCTTTGGCAGCGTCCGCTCGAGATCGCCGAAGATCAGCGCAGCGACGGGCTCGCCGATGAATCCGGAAAGCATCGCGCTGCCTTCCTCGACGATGGTCCGCATCGCAACGTCCTGCTCGCAGCCGACGATCATCAGCGCGAAGTAGAGACGAATGCATTCCTCAGGCGAGTCGATCGATCGAGCCTGCTGCGTCTTCCCACGCGCGATGCGATGGAGCGTGGCCCGGTCGAGCGCGAGCGATCCTTCGGTGAGGTCGTAGACACGATCGACGATCGCATCCAGTGACGCGCCCGCGGACAGCGTCTGGATCGCGCGTGAGACGCGCTCAGCGTCCTGTAGCCGCATGCGTGGACAGTACGCAGTCCGCGATGTGTCGTCGTCTCAGATGTGCGACATCTCGCTCATGCGATGTCGAATAGACGGTCGCGGCCCAGGCTGGCGCGGTGCGCACCGATCGCCCCGTCGCCCTGCTTGTCTCCGGGCTCGCGCTCGGCATCCTCGCCCAGTACCTCTTCGTCGGTGAGAGCCCCGGCATCGGCTTCGTCGTCGGGATCGCTGCGGTACTGGCGCTCGATGCCCTGCTTCGCGGATCGCCTCCGTCGATCGGCGCACCCACCCTTCTCCCCGCGGGCGCTCTCTTGTTCGCCGGTCTGGTCGCGGTGCGCACTGACAGCGCGCTCGTCGCATTCGACGTCGTTGCGGCTCTGGGCCTGAGCTTCGCGTCGCTTCTGGCCTCGCGCGGCATCAACGTGCTTCGCGCACACGTTGCGGCGATCCCGGAGATCACGACCCTTGGCCTGTGCGCCCTGATGACGCGACTGCCGTCGGTGTACCGGCTCGCCGTCCCCGCGATCTCCGGCCAGGCGCGTGCGCGCTCGTCGCGCGCGCTGCCGTATGCGTCGGGCCTTGCACTCGCGGCACCGCTCCTGGTCGTCTTCGTCGTGCTGTTCTCCGCAGCCGATGCGGTGTTCCAGCGATCGGTGCGCGACGCTCTCGACATCGCGTGGCTGCGCGAGATCATGTCGACGCTGCCGCAGCGCCTGCTCGTCGCGTCCGCCGTGACGTGGTGCGCGACGGGCGCGCTAGCGATGGGCACGGCCGCACCGGCGCTCAGCACGGCGGAGCATCGCGTGCGGCGCCTGCTCGGCACGGAGCCCGTGACCGTCGCGCTGGTCGCGGTCGACCTGCTGTTCGCGGCATTCGTCGCGCTCCAGCTGACGTATCTGTTCGGCGGCCGCGACACGCTCGACGCGTCGGGCGTCGCGTACAGCGCGTACGCGCGCCGTGGCTTCTTCGAGCTCCTCGGCGTCGCAGCACTCGTCGGCGCTGTGCTCTTCACATTCGACCTCCTCGTGCGCGCGCGCAACCGCGTCTACGTGTGCGCCGCGATCGTCCTCGTTCTCCTCACCGCCGTGGTGCTCGCTTCGGCCGCCACGCGGATGACGCTCTATCAGCAGGCATACGGCTGGACGGAGCTGCGCCTCTACGCATACGCGGGGATCGTGTTCATCGCGATCGCGCTCGCGATCCTCGCGGCCGCCGTGGTGACGCACCGGATGGAGCGGGTCGTCAGCCCGCTCATCGGCGTGGCCCTCGCGGTCGCGCTCGGCGTCAACGCGATCGGGCCGTCCGGCCAGGTCGCCGCGGCCAACATCGAACGATCTCTCGCGACCGCGGCGCTCGCCGACAACGCAGTGCGCGAGCTCGACGTCACGTACCTCGTCGCTCTCGGCGATGGCGCGATCCCGGCCACCATCGAGCGCCTTCCGTCGCTTCCCGATCGCGATCGCGAGCGAATGACGGGCGTTCTACGGACGGTCGCTCAGACGAGGCGCGTGCAGCCAGGTTGGCCGAGCTGGAACTGGGACCGTGCGCGTGCGTCGGAGCTGCTCGCGAGGAAATGAGCTCAGGCCTGGTTGTCGCCCGTGCCTGCCTTGCGGCCGGTGAGCTGTTGCATGAATCCGCCCGTGGTGATCTGCCAGCTTTCGGAGATGCGGTCACCGGCGATCCGGCAGATGAGCATTTCCTCCAGCGTCAGCCGCTTTCCGGTGGGCGCGAGGCCGAGGTATTTGCCGGTGTGTGTCCCCTCGCTGCGGCTGTGCGTCACGACGAGGTCGCCCTCCGCGACGATGCGATCGATGATCGTGCGCTTGTCCGGGAAGGCCGCGCGATGCATGCGCATCGAGTCGCGCACGTCGGCAATGGTCGCCAGCGCACCACCGGCGTCGTGCTCTCGCCAGTCGTCCGTAATGCATTCCGCGAACGCGACGTCGTCACCGGCGTCGTACGCGGCCCACGCGCGCCGGACCACCTGCTTGTTCCGCTCGAGCTGATCCATGACGCCACGGACGATAGGCGCACCGGTACGATGCCGTCATGCTCGTCGCTGGTCGCGAGGTCAAGGTCACCAATCCCGACAAGATCTTCTTTCCCGCAAAGGGACTGACCAAGGGCGACCTCGTCCAGTACTACGTCGACGTGGCCGGTCCGACGCTCAATCACGTCGAGCGGCGACCGATGCAGATGAAGCGGCATCCCAACGGGGTCGAGGGTGACTTCTTCTATCAGAAGCGCGTCCCCGAGCCGCACCCCGAGTGGCTGCAGACCGTCCACATCCAGTACCCCAGCGGCAATGAGGCTGACTTCCCGGTCGTGACCGACGCCGCAGGTCTCGCGTGGATCGCGAACCTCGGCTGCATCGAGATGCACACCTGGCACTCGCGCGTCCCGGAGTTCGCCAAGCCCGACTACCTGCTCATCGACCTCGATCCCAGCGAGGGCAATCCCTGGGAGCACGTGCGCGAGATCGCGATGGTCACCAAGGACGTGCTCGACGAGCTCAAGGTGCCGTCGTTCCCCAAGACCTCCGGCGTGAGCGGCATGCACATCCTGACGCCGATCATCCCCGAGCTGCCCTTCCCCGAAGTCCGGCGCCTCGCGAAGGCGATCGCCGCGGAAGTCGCGAATCGCGTTCCGAAGATCGCGACGATCACCTGGGTGGTCAAGGACCGCACCGGCGTGTTCGTCGACTACGGGCAGAACGCGTTCGACCGCACCATCGCCTCGGCGTACTCGATCCGGCCGATGGCCGATGCGCGCGCGTCCGCGCCGCTTCGCTGGGAAGAGGTTCCCGATGTGGACCCGGGCAGGTTCACGCTCGAGACGATGCGGGAGCGGATCGCGCAGGTCGGCGATCTGACGGCGGACATCTGGTCGCAGCGGGTATCACTGCTGCCGCTGTTCAAGGCCTTGAAGCTGAAGGACCCCGTGCTCGACGACCGTGTTCTCGTGAAGCCGAGCCGAGTGAAACAGTCGTGGACGGAAGAAGAGCAGAAGGCCTGGCGTGAGCGCGCGCGCGCGACGGGCTGGAACAGAGGGAAGAGCCGCCAGCCGCCGAAGGTCTAGCGCTCAAGCGCGCAGCAGTTCTGGCAGGTCGGGGTCGCCGTCGCGTCGCGCGGTGTCCAGCTGCGACCAGGTGCATTGCTTTGGTTCCTTGTCGGGCCGGAAGCGCATGAAACGCGTGCCGTGGCGGAAGCGCTCGCCCTCCAGCTTGTCGTACCTCACCTCGCACACCAGCTCGGGGCGGATCTCGTGCCACGGCAGATCCTTACCGCCTGACCAGCGCGAGCCCGCGCCGGGGACGCGCCCCTCTATCTCCATGCTTGCGAACTGCTTCGCGAACGTGCCCTCTTCGTCGATCATCGGCGG
>JANMWW010000355.1:0-5090 GCA_031394155.1 Chloroflexota bacterium
GGCGCCGACACGCCGGGTAAGGTCGCCGCGCTCTCGACGAAGGGCATCCGTCCCGATCCGACGGATGCGGGCATTCCCTCGGTGGCCGCGATCTGCGTCTACCCCAACCTCGTCCCCATTGCGCTCGAGCGCACGAAGGGCACGAGCGTGAAGGTTGCCTCTGTCGCGACCGCGTTCCCGTCGGGCCAATCCTCGCTCAGCGTGAAGCTCGACGAGACGCGCGAGGTCGTCGCGATGGGCGCGCACGAGGTCGACATGGTCATCGACCGTGGAGCCTTCCTGTCGGGTCGGTACGCGAAGGTCTACGACGAGATCGTTCGCGTCAAGGAGATCTGCGCCGGCAAGGCGCACCTGAAGGTGATCATCGAGACGGGCGAGCTCGGCACGTACGACAACATCCGCCGCGCGTCGCTCCTGGCGATCGCCGGCGGCGCCGACTTCATCAAGACGTCTACCGGAAAGGCCGCGACGAACGCGACACTTCCGATCGCGCTGTGCATGCTCGAGGTGATCCGCGACGTGCATGAGGAGACCGGCCGAGTCGTCGGCATGAAGGTCGCCGGCGGCGTGCGTCAGGCGAAACAGGCGGTGCAGTACCTCGTGCAGGTGCACGAGACCCTGGGCGTCGCGTGGCTCACGCCCGATCGCTACCGCATCGGCGCCTCCACGCTGCTCAACGACGTGCTCATGCAGCTGCGCAAGGAGCGGACCGGCCGCTACCAGAACCCGGACTACTTCACCGTTGACTAAACACCCCGCCCCGCTGACCCACGAGCGAAAGGTCCAAGGGACGGCGGTCGTGGCTTCCTGGCCGTACGCCCCGGCGCCGGAAGCAAAAGACATCGTCAAGATCGCCGAGCGGTACGGTCTCTTCATCGGCGGGAAGTTCGTCGAGCCGCTCTCGAAGCAGTACTACACGACGATCGATCCGGCGCACGAGACGCCGCTGGCCCAGATCGCGCAGGCCGGCAAGACCGATGTGGCGAAGGCGGTGCGCGCCGCGCGCGACGCCTACGCCACCCGGTGGTCGAAGCTGCGGCCGTCGGAGCGCGCAAAGTACCTCTTCCGCATCGCGCGGATCCTCCAGGAGCGCGCGCGCGAGTTCGCGGTGCTCGAGTCGCTCAATGGTGGGAAGCCCATCCGCGAGTCGCGCGACGTTGACGTCCCCCTGGCCGCCGCGCACTTCTTCTACTACGCCGGTTGGGCCGACAAGCTCGAGTACGCGTTCCCGAATCGCAAGCCGCGCCCGCTCGGCGTCGCCGGCCAGATCATCCCCTGGAACTTTCCGCTGCTCATGCTCGCGTGGAAGATCGCGCCGGCGCTCGCCGCGGGGAACACGGTCGTGCTGAAGCCGGCCGAGACAACGCCGCTCACCGCGCTCCTGTTCTGCGACGTGCTGCGTCAGGCGGAGCTGCCGCCGGGCGTCGTGAACATCATCACCGGCGACGGGCGGACGGGCGCGGAGCTCGTCGCGAACCCCGGCGTGGACAAGATCGCGTTCACCGGATCGACCGAGGTGGGGAAGGCCATCGCGCGGACGCTGGCGGGTACGGGCAAGCGGCTCACCCTCGAGCTCGGCGGCAAGGCCGCGAACATCGTCTTCGACGATGCGCCGCTGGATCAGGCCGTCGAGGGCATCGTCAACGGCATCTACTTCAATCAGGGGCACGTGTGCTGCGCCGGCTCGCGGCTCTTCGTGCAGGAGTCGATCTACGACGCGGTGATCTCGAAGCTGAAGCGCCGCATGAGCACGCTGCGCGTCGGCGATCCGCTCGACAAGAACACCGATGTCGGCGCCATCAACTCGAAGGCGCAGCTCGAGAAGATCACCGCGCTCGTGGCCTCGGGGGTCGCGGAAGGCGCCGAGATCTATCAGCCGCCCTGCAAGCTTCAGAGCGCGGGTACTGGTTCGTGCCTACTGTCTTCACGAACGTCGCGCAGTCGTACCGCATCGCGCAGGAAGAGATCTTCGGACCGGTCCTGTCGGTGCTGACGTTCCGCACCCCGGACGAGGCCGTCGAGAAGGCGAACAACACGCCCTACGGGCTCTCCGCGGGCGTGTGGACCGAGAAGGGCTCCCGCATCCTCGCGATGGCGCAGAAGCTCCGCGCCGGCGTCGTCTGGGCGAACACCTATAACCGCTTCGACCCCGCCTCCCCGTTCGGTGGATATAAGGAGTCGGGCTTCGGGCGCGAGGGCGGGCTCCATGGGCTCGCGCCGTATCTCGCGCTGGACGACGCGTGAGCCGCCTTCCCGTCAAGAAGACCTACAAGCTGTTCATCGGCGGCGCGTTCCCGCGCTCGGAGTCGGGCCGCACGCTGGTCGTCGAAGGCGCGAACATCGCGCGCGGATCGCGCAAGGACATTCGCGACGCCGTGCGCATCGCGCGGCAGGCGGGCGCCGGGTGGGCCGCGGCGACCGCGTACAACCGCGGCCAGGTGCTCTACCGGCTCGCGGAGATGATGGAGGACCGCCGCAGCCCTCTGGCCGAGGTCTCCGCCGGGAACACCGAGGTCGATCGCGCGATCGATCGTGTCGTCTGGTACGCAGGCTGGGCCGACAAGCTCGCGCAGGTCATCGGCTCCGCGAATCCCGTCGCCGGCCCGTACTTCAACTTCACGGTCCCGGAGCCGACCGGGGTGGTCGGCATCATCGCGCCGCAGAGACCCGCGCTGCTCGGCCTCGTGACGCGCCTCCTCCCCGCGATGGTCGGCGCCAATACGGTCGTGGTCATCGCGTCCGACGCGCACCCGCGCGCGGCGATCGAGCTGGCGGAGTGCATCGCCACCGCGGACGTACCCGCTGGTGTCGTGAACATCATCACCGGCATGCGGAGCGAGCTCGCGCCGGTCCTCGCTGCGCACATGGACGTGTCCGGCCTCGACGTCGGTGGCGCCGGTGGCGACGCGGCGGAGCTCGAGCGCCTCGGCGCCGAGAACGTGAAGCGGATCGTGCATGGCCGGGCCGACCACCAGAGCCCCTACGAGATCTCGGCGTTCATGGAGCTGAAGACCGTCTGGCACCCCGTCGGCATGTGACCGGGTTGTCCCCGGACGATCTCGAGCTGGTCCGCGGTCTGGTCGCCATCCCCAGCGTCTCACGGCAAGAGGGTGACGCGGTGGAGTGGCTCGTCGCGCGCATGACCGAGCGCGGCTTTCGTGCTTCGGTCGATGACGCGGGCAACGCCGTCGGCGAGATCGGCGACGGCCCCACTCATGTTGTCCTCCTCGGCCACATCGACACAGTTCCGGGCGAGATCCCGGTCCGCGTCGAGAACGACGAGCTCATCGGCCGCGGCGCAGTGGACGCAAAGGGTCCGCTGGCCGCGTTCGTCGCCGCAGCGACGCGACCGATCCCTGGCGTGAAGGTCACGATCGTCGGCGCAGTCGAAGAGGAATCGCCGACGAGCGCGGGCGCGCGGCATCGCGCGACGCTGCCGTCGCCCGATTGGTGTGTCATCGGCGAGCCCTCGGGCTGGGACGCGGCAACGATCGCGTACAAGGGACGCCTCGCGCTGCGCATGGGCTTCGCGCGCGAGGCGCGTCACGGCGCGGCGCCTGGCCCGACCTCGACCGAGGAAGCGCTCATGCTCTGGGAGCTCGTGCGCGCGGCCGCGGATCTGCGAACGCCAGGCGCTTCGGGCTTCGCGAAGCTCGACTGCCGTCTCGAGGGCGCGAACGGCGGGATCACCGACGGGCTGATCGAGCGCGCGGAGCTGCGCGTCGGCTACCGCATCCCGCCGGGGATCACGACGACCGAGCTCGAAGAGCAGGTCCGCAAGATCGCCAAGGGGTACAGCGGAGATGCACATGTGACGGTGGAGAAGATCTCCTCGGAAGAACCCGCGCGCACGCCGCGCACGACACCGCTCGCTAGAGCGTTCGTCGCGGGGATCGCGGCGGCGGGTGGCTCGGCCACGTTCAAGGTGAAGAGCGGAACCTCCGACATGAACATCCTCGCGCCGGCGTGGGGCTGCCCGATGGTCGCGTACGGTCCGGGGGACTCGAAATACGACACACACCGATGGAGCGCCTCGCGCTCGCCGACTACCAGCGCGCGATCGGGGTCCTCAGAGCGGTACTCGAGCGGGCAGGCAACCCTAGAATCTGACCCCGACCCGTCCGCGTGGGTCAGGGAAGGGGCTGGGCAGTGTTGAACCGGCGGCTCGCCAAGCGGCAGGCGCGTCAGCGCGCCGTCATCGGGGCGATCGCCACGATCGCGGTCCTCCTCGGGGCCCTGGCCCTCTCGACGCAGGCGTTCGACACCACGCTGCAGACAGTCGTGTATGACAGGGCGCTCGCGGTCTCTCCAGCGACGGTCAAGAACCAGATCACGATCATCGCAGTGGACGAGACCACCATCAAAGCTTCGGACGTGTACCCGCTGCCGCGGCGGCTCTACGCGGATCTTGTCAGCGCGTTGAAGCCCATGAGCCCGACGAGCATCGCGTTCGACGTCAGCTTCTACGACAAGTCACCGAGCGCGCAAGACGACGCCCTGCTTGCAGCGGCGATAAAGGACGCTGGGAACGTGATCCTGGCGATGCAGGGGGTCGGGGACGGCACCCTCGGCGATCACGTGACCAAGTTCGTGGCGCTCAATCTTCCGATCCCTGAGCTCGCCGCCGCCGCCTCCGCCCTCGGTTCGGTGAATGTGACCGCGGACCCCGACAGCCGGGTACGCGACAGCCAGATGGTGATCGAGGGTCCCGACGGAAAGCACTACTACGCGCTGCCACTCGTCGCAGCGGCAAAGCAGCTGCGCGCCGACCTTTCTACGGCGAAGATCCAAGGCGACCGCCTCGTGATCCCATCCGCGTTGGGTGATCGCGTCCTACCGCTCAACCAGCGCGGAGGGACCGCGGTGTATTACGCCTCCGCGCCGGCGACGCCGACGTACCAGCAGCAGGGCTTCTGCAAGATCCCTGGAGAATTCTGTGTCGTGTCGATGAGGGACGTGATCGCGGGCAAGGTGCCCAAGGATCTCATCACAGGTCGCACGGTCTTCGTCGGCTTTCACTCGGTCACCGCGATCCCCGATGACTATCCCGTCCCGAATGGCCAGGGCGGGCAGAAGATGTTCGGCGTGGA
>JANMWW010000323.1:0-2564 GCA_031394155.1 Chloroflexota bacterium
CCGCGGCGCCGAATGCTCCGCCGACCAGGTCACCTGCGGACATCTCGCGGATCTGAGCGGCGATGAACTGCGCAGGCCGGACCGTGACATAAGGAGCGCCCAGCCAGCCGAGGATCGCGCACGCCGCAGCGAGAAGAAGGATGACGAGGACCTGATTGCTGACGGACGTGACGGTCGTGACCTCGAGCAGCGACGCGCCGAGATAGAAACCGAAGAACCAGCCGATGAGTGCTGCGAGAAGACGGATGAATACCACGCTGACAACTCCTTTCTTTCTTCGTGGACGCGTGGCAGGTCCGCCGTCCGACCGATGAACATGTGGTCGCCGACGTTGGACTGGTGCCGGATGGATATGAACGCGGGATGGATCACAAGGGTCAGTCTAGTGCTCGATACCTAGCTGTCCGCGATGCCCGAACGGGTGAGCGCGTCGCGCAGCGATGCGGCGCCGACGACGTCGAGGCCGGTGCCGTTGAGGTCGGCGAGGCTCGCCTGCGGCACCACAGCGCGGGTGAAGCCGAGCCGCTGCGCCTCCTTCAATCGCGCCGCGAGGCGCTGGACGCGGCGCAGCTCGCCGCCCAGGCCGAGCTCACCGACGAACACGGTCCGCGGATCGGCGGGCTTGTCGCGCAGCGCCGAGGCCAGCGCGACCGCGACTCCGAGGTCCGCGGCGGGCTCGCGCACGCGTAGGCCGCCGACAAGGTTCACGTACACGTCGTGCTGGCCAAGCCCGATGCCGGCGCGCTTCGCGAGCACTGCGAGGAGCACCGCGAGACGCTGCGGATCCGTGCCGCTGACCGTGCGCCGCGGCAGGCCGAAGCTCGTCGGAGTCACGAGTGCCTGGATCTCGACGAGGAGCGGGCGCGTCCCCTCGACCGTCGGCACGATCACGCTGCCGGCGATGCCTTTGGTCCGCTCCTCGAGGAACACCTCGGATGGATTCGCGACCTCGCGGAGTCCGTTCTCCGCCATCTCGAAGACGCCGACCTCGTCGGTGGATCCGAAGCGATTCTTCGCGCCGCGCAAGATGCGGAACGAGTGGAAGCGCTCGCCCTCGAGATAGAGGACCGCGTCGACGATGTGCTCGAGCACTCGCGGGCCTGCGACGGCGCCCTCCTTCGTAACGTGACCCACGAGGAAGATGGGCACGTCGTCGCCTTTCGCGACATCGAGCAAGCGAGCGGCGCATTCGCGCAGCTGCGAGACGCCGCCAGCGGCGGAGCCGATGACCTCCGAGGACATCGTCTGGATCGAGTCGATCACGGTGAAGATCGGACGGACGCGGCGGATCGTCTCGATGATCGTGCCGAGGTCGGTCTCGGCCAGCACGAGAATGTTGTGGCTGCTGATCCCGAACCGGCTTGCGCGGAGCTTGATCTGGGTGGCCGACTCCTCGCCCGATACATAAAGGACAGTGCCGCGCTCGGCCAGCGACGCCGACGCCTGCATGAGCAGCGAAGACTTGCCGATGCCCGGGTCGCCGCCCAGCAGGACGAGCGAGCCGCGGACCACGCCGCCGCCCAGCACGCGGTCGAACTCGCTGATGCCGGTCGAAATGCGCGTCTCCGCGTCGGAGGAGACATCGTCGAGCGGGATCGCCTCGCGCGGCGCGCGCGCATCGCCGCGGCCCTTCGGCGGAGCGACGACACGCTCCTCCACCAGCGTGTTCCAACCCTGACAGGAAGGACAGCGACCGATCCATTTCGGGAACTGGTTGCCGCAGGACTGGCATACGAACGCGGTCTTCGCGCTCTTCGTGGGCACGCAAGAAGTATCGTCCGCCCGCTGACCCGGCCTCCCTTTTGCGCCGATGCGGCGGCAGCGGAGCGGCGGCTATCAAATCGGTAGCGCTCTCGTGAATGACGCCATGAACCGGGCGACTCAGCTAGTGGGCCCGAGGTACTACCCCTATAGTCCCGCCTGGTAGCACGGCGCGGACGGCGGGTGGGGTCAGGTCCGTGCCGAAGGATTGGGGCGGGTTGGGAAGTCTTCGCAGTCGCGCATACCTTACGGCCGTATTGACGGTCGTGCTGCTCGCGTCGCAGACGCCGGCGCGCCTGTTCGCGCCTGTCGCGCGTTTCGCGCCGATCGCGGCGAACGCCGCGACGGCCGGCACGCCCTGGGGCTTCGGACTCGACGACTACGGTCAGCTCGGGGACGGTAGCCAAACCGTTCGCACGACCGCGGTGCAGGCCAGCACGAGCCTGTCCGACTTCGTCGCGGTCGCGGCCGGCGCGAACCACAGCCTGGCGCTGCGGGCCGACGGGACGGTCAAGGCCTGGGGCCTGAACAACTACGGGCAGGTCGGCGACTCCTCCAGTGACACCGTCGTGACGACGCCCCGGGATGTCGTGAAGCTGTCCTGCGACGGACTGGCGTTCTGCTCCTTCTCACCCCTTGGCGGGATCGTCGCGATCGCAGCCGGCGGACATCACAGCCTGGCCCTCGGGAGCGACGGCACGGTCTGGGCCTGGGGCCTCAACGTCTCGGGCGAGCTCGGCACCGGAGCCACGGCCACGACGGCCCGGTACGCGGGGCGCATCGCCGGCCTGACCGGCGTCACG
>JANMWW010000036.1:0-22271 GCA_031394155.1 Chloroflexota bacterium
GTCGCGATCGTCCGCGTCGGTGTGGGCGTAGGCGTTGCGGCGGGTGACGCGACTGACGTCGTTGCGGCCGCCGCCGTTGTGGTTCGGGTAGCTGGCGCCGCCGCGGTCGGACGGATCGAAGGCGCACTGCTTACTAGGCGCTCCGCCGTGGCCTGGCCGCCGCAGGCGATTAGAAACGCAAACCCGAGCGAAAGCAGAACGCGACGCATGCTCCCCACCTCATCGCGACGCGTGGCCGGCGTTGACGTCCGGCTGCGAGTTACATCGTACTGACCGGGAAAAACGCCACTCCGCCACCGCCTTTACGCTCGCGCGCGTGAGCGTGACGAACGAGAGGCGCACCGATCCGCGGCGCGGTGTGATCACGCGGGTCGGTCTGGTGCTGGCAGCGACGGGCATCGCCAGCGCGGCCGTCGACCGCCGCTCCCTCGCCGGGACCACGCCGGATGTCCCGCTGGCCGTCGGATTCGGCATGCTCGTGGCGCTCCTGCTGCTCGCGAGCTTCCGGCGCCCAGCGCGCGGCGCGTCGTGGCTCGCGCTCGCATGCGTCGCGCTCATCTACCTGCTTGCGGCGGCGGAGCTCGCGTCGTCAGTGATCGGCATGACCTCGTATTTGCTGATCGCGTTCGCGGCGACGCTCTACACCGCCCCGCATCTCCGCCCGCTCGCGGTGGCGGCGTTCGCGCTCTGGACGCCGGCGCTGTGGCTCTTCGGACCGACCGACGCGCTCGAGCAGCTGCCCGCGGCGCTCCGTCTGGCGGCGGTGTTCGCGCTGGCGTTCACGATCGCCGCGATCGCCGATCCGCGGCGCACGCATCCATCTGACCGCCTGCGGCACGTGGGGTACGGCATCCTCGCGATCACATGCGTCTCCGCGAGCATCGGGCGCAGCCTGGTCGTCTCTTCACCGGGGTTCACGCCCGGGCAGGTCCTCGCGATCATCTGCGCGTTCGCGTTGCCGGCGCTGTCCTTCGTCCGCATGCGACCGGCGCGACGCGAGCTTCTCGTGACCGCGCTCGCTCTGTTCACGTTCGCCTTCGTGGGCCTGGCGTACATCCTGGGCAAGAGCTACCACACCGACGTCGTCGCGGCGGCGCATCGCGCGACCGAGCTCTTCATCAGCGGGCAGAACCCGTACGCGGTATTCGATCTGCCCGAGGCCCTGGCGCGCTTTGGCCTCGACCCGCAGCTCGCGACCCATCTCGAGAACGGCAGCGTCGTGCACACCTACAACTACCCGGCGATGTCGTTCCTGCAGCTCGTCCCGTGGGTCTGGCTCGGCCTCACCGACATCCGCTGGGTCTACCTGATCGAAACGATGCTGATCGCGGCCGTCGCGATCCGCCAGCTGCGGTCGACGTGGCGCTCGATGGCGCTCGCGACGGTGATCGGCAGCGAGATCATCACGCGTCAATGGATCCTCGCGGGCATCGATCCGTCCTGGGCGCTCTACCTCGTGGGCGCGTGGATGCTCCGTTCGAGGCGCGTCATCTCGTCGATCCTGCTGGGCCTCGCGATCGCCGACCGCCAGCCCGCGTGGTTCGTCGCGCCCTTCTTCCTGCTCGCGATCCTTCAGCGGTACGGCGCGCGTCCCGCACTGCGCGCTTTCGCGATCGCCGCGGCGACGGCCATCCTGGTGAACGCGCCGTTCCTCATCGGCGATCCGCCACGCGCGATCGGCGGCATGCTCGCGCCGATGCTCGCGCCGCTCGTCTCGGGTGGCGTCGGGCTCATGCGCTACGGCGCGAGCGACATCGGTCCCGCCTTCCCGCGCATCGTGTACACCGCCTTGTCCCTCACTGCGATGGCCGGACTCCTCGTGCTGCTCTGGCGGAGGCCCCGTTCCCTGAGCGGAGCGCCACTAGTGTGGCCGCTGCTCCCGCTGTACCTGGCGTGGCGCAGCAATCAGAACTACTTCGCGGCCTCGCCGCTCTTTGCACTGATCGCCGACGACGAGCTGGCAGACAAGCCGGACGATCCCGCGGTGCCGGGCCCGTAGCCGAAACCGACTTCCGTATCCTTCCCTGGTGAACCGCCCAGGGGACCGCACGCTTGCCGTGATCCTGGTGTCCGCTTGCATCGCAGTGACCGTCGGCCTCTTGGATTTCCTCACGCCGTCCGAGGCCGACTTCGGGCAGTTCTACATGATCCCGGTGGTCATGACCGCCTGGTTCGTCGGCCGGCGATGGGCGCTTGGGTTCGCTGTGGTGGGGGTGATCGCGGAGCTGCTGGCCGATGCCGAGCTGCGCGCGGCCGTGGACGCTGTCGGACCCGCGGTCGCGGTGTGGAATGCCTTCGCGCATCTGCTCGTGTTGGCCGCGATCGCGATCATCACCGACGCCGCACGCCGGGAGCGCGACCGCTGGCGAAAGGTGGATGAGGAGCGCAGCACGCTGTTGCGGATCCTCGAGCAGGAGCTGCCGCGCCCGCTGCAGGCCGCGGACTGGTTCGCGCGGACGTTCGAGGAGGCCATGGGCGGCCGCATCTCGCAGGCCCTGCAAGCCCAGTTCGAAGCGCTGCGACACCACACCCGCGAGGCGACGTTCCTTGCAACGGACCTCCTCGCGCTCGGTCAGCTCCGACTCGGAGGGCTGCGCTTCGATCTCCAGCCGGCGGATCTGAAGTCCCTGACCCGTCAGGCCGTCGATGGCCTGGCCGACCGCGCGCGCGTTCTGGTCAGCCTCACGCCGGAAGACGTCGAGGTGATGGCTGACGCGGATCGGCTACGTCACGCCATCTCGAGCGTCATCGCGCGCTATCTCGATGCATCTCGTCTCGAAGCCGTCACCGTGATGGTCAGGCGCTCGAGCGGAGAGGGCGCGGTCGAGATCAGCTCGCGCGGCCGCGCGCTGGACCGTCGCGACGTGGAGTTCGCCGAGCTCTTGACGGTCGGCAATGGCGGCCGATTGGTCCTTCTCCAACGAAGCTCGTCGCTCGGTTCGGTGATCACGTTGTTCATCCCCGGAGCACACGCTTCGGCGCCTGCGGCTACATCTCCTGCCGAGGAGCGCGCCCAGCGAACATGACCGCGACGGCGGTCGTGATCGGCACGCACAGGACCAGACCGAGCGACGCCGCCATCACCGCGATGAGCGATTCGATGATCTGCTCGCTGTTGATCGCCAGCGCGAGCGGCTGATAGCCGAGCGAGAGCAGCAGGATCAGCGGGAGCGCCCCGCCGAAATACGCGAGCGCGAGCGTGTTGATGAGAGAGCCGACGTGATCGCGGCCGACATTCAGCGCCGACGCGTACAGCCTCCGACCGCGCACGTGCTCGTTGACCGACGCGAGCTCGCTGACCGCCGACGCCTGCCCGATGCTCATGTCGACGATCGCCCCCAGCGACCCGACCATCACCGCGGCAAGCGCGAGCCGCGGCATGTCGATGCGACCATCCGTGCCGACCGCGAGGAAGATCTGATCCTCGTTGCCCATTCCAGTCATGCGCGCGGCACCGAGGGCGAACGCGCCGATGGCCGTGACGACGCCGAGGCCGGCCATCGTGCCGCAGAGCGCCGCGAGGCTCTTGCGATTGAGCCCGTGGACGACGAAGACAGACACGACGATCACGCCGAGCGAGCCGAGCAGCGTCGCGAGCAGCGGATCGCTGCCCCGCTGCAGCGACGGCACGACGGCCAGCAGGAACACCGCGACGCTCGTCGCGAGTCCCGCGAGCGCGGCCAGGCCCTTGAGTCGCGCGACCACCAGGAGCGCGACCACCAGGAGCGCGGCGACGGGGATGAGCGCGGGCAGGCGAACGATGTCGAGGATCGCGTAGGTGCGGTTGTTGCCGTCGCGCGTCACTGAGAGGAGCACCCGGTCGCCGACGTGGAGAAACCCGTTCGCGTCGAGCGCGCGGCGCCCGCCCCATTGCAGCTCGACGACCTCGCCGCGGTATAGCGTCTCGTCGAGCTGCTCGCGCACACGTTGGAAGGGCTGCTGCAGGCCCGAGCCCAGCGGAATGCGATCACCGGTCTCGAGCACCTCGGTCACGTGACCGCTGAGGACCTCGCCGCCTCCGCCTTCCACCAGCGGACCGCACGCGGCCGCGAACGCGGCGGCGAGCGACAGCAGCGCGATCGCGATGACGCGGGTCACGGCTGGCGCACCTCGATCACGGTACCGAGCGACTGCGTACTCGTACCGACGATGAAGTCCATCGAAAAGCTGAACGTCTCCGCCTTCACGCTCTGGCCCTTGTCGTCCTTTCCATCCCACACCACCGTGACGTGCGCACCGCCACCGGGCGACGCGTCTGCGCCGCCGAGCTCACCCGGCCCGAACCGGCGGACCGTCTGCTCACCCGCAAGATCGCTCTGAAGCACGTGCGCTGTCACTGGACCGCGGATGCCCACCGTACCCGCGCTGATGTCGACCTCGAACGCGATCGGCTTGCCGACGTCATAACGCGGCTGCACGGTCAACCGTATCTGCCCGCCGCCGGCGACTGCGTACGACAGCGTCACCGGCGCTTTCGGATCGAGCGAACGAACGGGCGATGGCGCGGGCTGGCACGACACGAGCGCCCAGACGAACAGCAGCACGAGGGCGCTAGATCGTGACGACGCGTGTTGCCGCATAGATGAACACCGCTCCGATCACCGTCGCGATCATCACCCACCCCGAGCGGTCCTTCCGGTGCGCCTCGGGCAGCAACTCGGCGCCGCCCACGTAGAGGAAGAACCCGACGAAGATGCCGAGGAGCGCTCCAAGGACCTGTCCCTCGACCGTCAGCGCGAACGCGAGCAGAGCGCCGGCCATCGGGGCGATGGCGTCCACGACGAGCCAGCGGAACGCCGTGGCTCGGCTCGCGCTGTTCGCGATCAGGATGCTGACCGTCCCGATGCCGTCGGAGAAGTCGTGCAGCACGACGACCACTGCGACGACGAGTCCGATCTCGGTGCCCGCGTGGAAGGCCGCTCCGATCGCGATACCGTCCAGGAAGCTGTGCACCGACATGCCGCCCGCGCCGAGGATGCCGACGTGCTCGTGCTTATCGAGGACCTGGCCGTGCTCGTGGCCGACGTGCAGCAGCGTGAGGCGCTCGAGGATGTAGAACGCGAGGAAGCCGATGCCCGCCCAGAGCATCGCCGCGTCGATCGAGCCCAGCTCGCGCGCGGACTCCGGCGCGAGATCGAAGAAGGCGGCGCCGATGCGGACGCCTGCACCGAGAGCGATGACCACGCCAATGTGCGTCGTCGTGCGAAGCGCCACGATGCCACCGGCCATGGTCGACAGAAATGTCGCGAGGGCGGTGACGAGGACGACGACGGTCGTGCCGTTCACGAGCGGCACTCCGCGCACAGCCCCTGGACCTCGAGACCGTGCTCCAGCGCTTTGAAGCCATGCGACCGGGCCAGCGCGGCGATCTTGTCCTCGAGGCCGGTGGCGCGGATCTCCGCGACGCGGCCGCAGCCGCGGCAGATCAAGTGGTGGTGGTGCGTCGGCGCGCAGGCGGTGTACTGGACGCAGCGCGCGCCCTGATCGATACCGTGCACGCGCGAGAGCGCGCCGAGTGTCACGAGCACGTCGAGCGTCCGGAAGACGGTGGCCCGGCCGACGCCACGGCGCGTGAGCTCGGCGACGAGGGCCTGTGCGGTGAAGGGCTGGTCTCGGCGGAGCGCCGCGGTGATCACCTTCGCGCGCGCACTGGTCCGCCTGCGACCGCTCTCACCGAGTCGCGCGAGAAGGGCGGTGGTCGCGGCGCTGTTCGGCACAGTTGAGACAGAGTATCACTTGCCGAAGATGACCTCTTGCAGGTCCGGCAGCACCGTGCCGAGCCCACCGATGAACAACAGCCCGATGGCCAGGCTCGCGAGGCCCGCGAACGCGCCCACGACCACGTAGACCGTTCGCATCCGCTGCGCCCCGATGAAGCCGGAGGCGCTCACGACCGCGACGAGCGTGTTCGAGATGAGCAGCCCGACGATGAACGCAAGCAGGATGACGATGCCGGTCACGCCGCTCACGCCCGCGATCCCCGCGAGCAGGAGCGCCTGCGATCCGGTCTCCGCTCCCACCCCGTGGATCATCCCGACGCCGAAGGCGGTCTTCGGGCCGTACTGGTTCGCGTGCGCCGAGGGGTGGTGTTCGTGGCCGTGGATCTTCGCCTGCAGCGCACCCCAGCCATTGCGCGCGAGATCGAACACCAGCATCCAGCGGCTGCGCATCCGGAACTCGCCCTTGCCGCGGGCGTACTGCACGACCGAGTAGAGGACCCACGCGCCGAGGAGGACGAGCGTCACGCCGACGACCTTCTCCAGGATCGGGTCGATCCAGTCCGGCAGGATCGCGCCGATCAGCAGCGCGAGCACGCCGAGGACGAACACGACCGACGCGTGGCCAAGCGCGTACAGCGACGCGAGGAAGATCGCGTGCTTCTGCTCGTGCGCGAAGCGCGACTCGCCGAATGAGTGGAGCGTGCTCGGGTCTGCCTGATGCTGGTGATCGTGTCCGCGCAGCTCTCCCGCGTCGTGCCCGTGCGCGGTCATGGCCGCGCCCGCCGGGATGTCGACCTCGGTGTGGCCGGAGGTCGTCGTGCTGGTGATGTCGGTGATCGCGGCGATGTGGTCCCAGTCGAAGCCGTGCCGGAAGCCGAGCGCGACCATGCCGAGCAGCAGCGTCAGGAGTCCGAGATCCATGTTGGGACGAGCGTACCGACCAATCGTGCTTATCGCAACAACACGCAATAGCGGACTATTGCAATGTGCAGGTTGTCGCGAGAGAGTTGCGGTAGTGGAGATCGGCGAGCACGTCCGCGCGAGCGGCAAGCGCATGACGATCCAGCGCCGGCTGGTGCTCGAAGCGCTCGAGCGCGCGAAGCACCACACCACCGCGGAGGAGATCGCGGTGCGGATCCGCGCCAAGCATCCGCAGATCGACCCATCGACCGTGTACCGGAACCTCGAATCGCTCGAGGAGCTCGGCTACGTGACCCACACGCATTTCGAGGATCGCGTCACGCGCTGGCATCTCGCCGATTCGCACCGGCACGGTCACCTGGTCTGCCGCCAGTGCGGCGCAGAGCTCGAGGTGCCGATGAGCCTGCTCGAGCCGCTCGCGCGGCGGCTGCGCGCCGAGCACGGCTTTGTGGCGGATTTGGCACATTCGGCGGTCGTGGGAATCTGCCGCGCCTGCGCGTCCGTATCCTCTGCATAGAGATGCGCCGTTTTCTCGCGATCCTCGTGTTCGCGATCGCCGCCGCGGCCGCGACGGCGGCCGGGGCGGGCGTGGCCGTTGCACCACACATCGACCCGCCGGGAACGCCGCTGTTCCACGCGCACACGTTCGCTGCGTACCGCCTGCCGCTCTTCCTCGGCGTCTTGCGCGCCCGCTACGACCCGCATCAGGGTCTGCTCAACACGGCGAGCGTCTTCGATCTCGAGACAACGCTCGTGCTGGCACTGCTCGCGCTCCTCTGGCCGCGCCTTCCCCGCCCGACGCTGCTCGCCGTCGCCGACGTCGCTCCCGCGCGCATCTCGCGCGCGCTCTGGAGCGTCCCCCATCTCACCGGACCGCCGCGGGCCGCCCTCACGTAGCTCGCTCGCCCGACGCGTCGTCGGGCACGACCCGGCATGGCGCCGGGTACGTGAGATAGGAGGAACTTCATGTACCGCGCACTCAATGCGGTGACGGCGATCGTCGTCGTCATCGCGAGCTTGCTCATCTTCTCGGGCCACGCGAACGCGCACGAGCGCCGGACCGTCGGCCCGTACGAGGTCGAGGTCGGCTGGCTCAACGAGCCGGCATATCTCGGTCAGCTGAACAGCATCGACCTGCACGTCACCGACACGCGCACCAGCCAGCCGGTGCTCGGCCTCGAGAAGACGCTGACAGCCGACGTCGCCGCGGGCGGCCTCTCGCCGATCGCCCTCACGTTATCGGCGCAATTCGGCACCGCGGGCGCGTACGAGGGCTGGATCATGCCCACCGTCGCCGGCGCGTACACCTTCCACATCAAGGGCAAGATCGACACGCTCAACGTGGATGAGAAGTTCACATCGGGTCCCAATACGTTCGGCGACGTCGAGGACATCTCGGCGGTCCAGTACCCGGCGAAGGTCCCGGTGGGAGATGGGCTCTCGAAGAAGCTCGACGCGCTCCAGTCCGGCGTCGATCAGACACGTCTGATCGCGATCGCCGCTCTCGCGCTGGCCGTGGTCGGCCTCGGCGCTGCGGCGCTGACGAGGCGACGCACATAACGCTCCGCACTGCCCTCAGCGTTCTCTGCGCCATCGCGATCCTGCCCCTTCTGGGCGGGGTCGCGGTGGCGCACGCCAACTACGTGAAGTCCAATCCGGCCTCGGACGCGCGGCTCGCGAAGTCGCCGAGCGAGGTGCGCGTCACGTTCAGCGAGACGCCCGATGCGGCGGGATCCGATCTCGCGGTCCTCAACACGGCCGGCAAGCGGCTCTCCGCACCCACGGTCACATCGGCGGCGGATGAGGCGAACACGCTCCGCGTTTCCGTGCCGGTGCTGCCCGAGGGCGGCTACCTCGTGTCGTGGACCGCGCGTTCCGCGGTAGACGGGCATGAGACAAAAGGAGCGTTCGGGTTCGCGGTCGGCAACGCGCCGCTCCCGGCGATCCCCGACATCGGTCCGTCTGCGCCACCACCGGCGCCGCTCGAAGTGATCGGGCGCGCGCTGTCGTTCGCCGGCATCGCCGGCGTCCTCGGCGTCTCCGTCTTCACGCTGTTCATCCGGCCACCGGTCGAGGAGAGCGAGCGGCGGCGCGAACGGCAGCTCATCGCGATCGCCGGCGGCCTGCTGGTCGCCGGCAGTGCGCTGATGCTGGCGTCGTTCGGTGCGGGTATTCCCTCGCGCCTGCTGCTGTTCCTTGCGCTGCGCGGGATCGCGGGCCTCGTCGCCATCGGCGCGCTCTTCTTGCCCGAACGCGCCGTGCGGCCGGACGCGCGACGCGAGATCGTCGCGTTCGCCGGACTCGCCGCGGGTCTGTGGGCCACGCTCATCTCGCACGCGGCGGCGAGCGGCGACCCGAAGTACATCGCGCTCGACTTCATCCACATCGTGGCGATCTCGATCTGGAGCGGCGGCGTCGCGGCCTTCGCGCTCGTCGCAGCGCCGGCGGTGCGCGATGGGAAGGCACTCGGTGCGATGACCTGGCGCTTGTCGCTCACGGCGCTGGTGTGCGTCGCCGTGCTCATCACGACGGGCACGCTCCAGGCACTCGATCGACTCGTGCTCCTCGAGGATCTGTACGAGACGCCGTACGGCATCGCGCTCCTCGCGAAGATCGTGCTGCTCGTGAGCCTCGTCGCGCTTGGAGCGCTGAACCTGCTGGTCTGGGGTCCGCGCCTCCGTCGTGGCGTCGCTGCACGCGCAGGACTGCTCCGCGGAGTGGCGATCGAGACGGCGCTCTTCATCCTCGTGTTCGTCGCGACCTCGTTCCTCACCGCCCTCGCGCCGCCGGCGCAGGCGAACGCGGCGGCATTCGATCAGACGCAGCGCGTAGACGGCGTGCGCGTCGAGCTGCTCGTCGCGACGAACAACCCCGGACGCAACCGCTATGTCGTGCGCGTGACGCAAGGGCTCGCGCCCGTAACGAACGCCGAGAGGGTCGCGATCCGATTCACGATGGTCGAGCACGACATGGGCGAGCAGGAGCTGGTCGCCGCGCAGCGCGCTCCGGGCGAGTACGTCGCCGAGGGCAGCCCGACGGCGATGTTCGGCACCTGGAAGCTGCAGACCATCGTGCGGCTTGCGGGCCGGCTCGATCTCCGCATGCTCTTCACGGTCCCGATCGCGAACAACGGTGGCCAGCTCGCGCAGGTCGTCACGATCGCGCCCTACAACCTGATCGTGTTCGCGGAGCCGTCGCAGCCACAGGCCGGCGCGCCGGTCACCGTCAATATCGTGCTGGTGAACGCGCAGGGCGATCCGGTGTCAGGAAAAGCCGTGAGTGCATCCTTCGCCGGGCCAGGATCTCGGCTCGATGTTCTTGCGGTGGAGGATCCTGCGAAGCTCGGGCCGGGGCGCTATCAGCTCGCCGTGCCCGCCCTGGACGCTGGGACGTGGAAGATCACGCTGGCCGTCGGTGCCGAAGGGACCGGCGTGTATACGCTCGATGTCGGCAAATGAGCTTCCTGATGATCGTGGCGCACGGCACGACCGGCACCTGGCTCGATGAGTTCATCGAGCTCGGACTGCCGCTGCTGATCCTCGTCGGACTGTATGTCTGGTCGAGCCGCAAGCCGAAGCAAAAGGACAAGCCCAAGTAATGCCGTTCGGAATGACGCAGTTCCCGATGACCCGGCAGGCCCTGCAGGACGTGGCGATGTTCCTCATGGCGGGCGCCGTGCTGTTCGGCGCGCTCGCGCTCGTCACGAGGCAGCGCGGCGGCGACGTACGCCGCCAGCTGCAGGCCATCGGCGCGCTCGGCCTACTGATCGTCCTCAGCTATGGCCTCGCATTCACCGTCGCGCCGAACATCGCGACGCCGCCCGTGCCGTTCACGGCGCGGTTCGAGCGCAACGGGGTGCCGGACACGAACGAGACCATCGACGCGGCTCGACCGCTGTTCCAGACCAACTGCGCGATCTGCCACGGTCCGCGCGGGCTGGGCGACGGTCCGGCCGCGTTCACGCTGACGCCGCGCCCGGTGAACCTGCAGGTGCACGTGCCACTGCACCCGGAGGGCGAGCTGCATTACTGGATCTCGGAGGGCGTGGCCGGGACCGGCATGCCGGCTTGGAAGGACAAGCTGACCGACGAGCAGCGCTGGCAGATCGTGCGCTACGTGCAGGCACTCGCGTCGGGACGCGTGCAGCAGTGATGCGTGCCCTGATGCTCTCGCTCACGCTGATGGCCGGCGCCGCATGCTCGGACACGGCGCCGGCGGGAACGCTCGGCCTGCCGAGCGCGCGCACATCGACCGTGCGTCCGACCGCATCACCGCGCACGAGCGGGTCGCTCAGCGCGCCGCCGAGCGCGAGCGCCAGCGCGACGGCGAGCGGATCACCCAGCCCGAGCGCGACCGGCACGCCGAGTCCGAGTCCGAGTCCGAGTCCGAGCCCGAGCCCGACACCGCCGGCCGTGCGCGCGGCCGTGCAGAACGTCAACGCGACCCAGCTCTTCCTGGCGGTGCAATACAGCGCCCCGATGCGGGCCGCGATCGCGTGCGGTTCGTCGGGGCCACCGAGTCGCGCTGACGGCGCGATCGACAACGTCGGGAAGTACTTGACGAATGATCGTGCGCTGGACGAATCGCTCCAGAGCGCAACGCGGGCGATCATCACGTCGGACTGCACCACCGTCACGTTCGTGTTCGGCGTGCCGGGGCCGGCCGGGACCTTCACCGTGGGAGCGAGCGGCATGGTCGACCGCGACGGCTTCGCGATGGATGAAGCCCGCAACGCGGGCCGTGTCGTGATCGGCGACCAGGATCGTCCGCAGGTGGTGAGTGCATCATCGTCGGGTGACCGCATCACGATCGCGTTCAGCGAGCCGATGACAGAGCTCGGTGAGGGCGGCGGCGTGAGACAGCTGGGCAACTACCGCATCAACGATGCGACGCCCGCGGCCACGATCGCGTGCGTCGACAGCGGTTGCCGCGGCGTGGTGATGACGATGCGTGCGGGATCGCTCGTCGGGGGCCGCGCCTACACGCTCCGCGTCGCGAACACCGTGGACCGCGCGGGCCGGAATATCTCTCCCGACCCGACGACGCTCACGTTCACCGCGCGCTAGCCGCGCTGACGGCCTCTCTCACGGACTCCAATTCGATGCGCACATGCGGTGCAACGGCGATCGAATTGTGGACAGTGCAGTGCTCGGCCACCGCCAGCAGCGGCGCCCGTACAGCCTCGGGGACGCCGCTCGGGACGATGACCACGAGGTCGATCGAACCGACGCGCGAGGGGTGCTCGGCCATCACGAAGTCTGTGACCACGCGCAGCCCCTCGGGGTCGATGGCATGCCGCTCCAGGAACCGCTCGACGTAGTAGGCGACACATCCCGCGAGGCTCGCGACGAAGACGTCCGTCGGCGAGGGGCCCGCGTTGGTGCCGCCCGCACGGATGGGCTGATCGAACGTGAGCGCGTGCCCTCCGACGTCCGCTCGGAAGCGGACGCCAGACTCCCGTACGACCTCGATCCGCGGCATCAGTATCGTCGGCGCCTCCTGCGAGCGAGTCTCGCGATACGGCGCTCGAGCGACGAGAGGCCGACTGCCCCACCGCGCAGTGACGTTCGGCTCTGTCAGTGGCACGGCGCTTCGCCCAATTGGGCGCTAGAGCGGGCTCGACCCCGTGATCGTCGCGCGCGCGACCTTGACCGGAGGCGCGAGGCAGACGATCGAGCCCATGCCGTTCGACGACCACCAGTCGCGGACCAGACGCTGCTTCCCCAGCAGGTCGATGCCCGCGAAGAGATCGAGCGCACTCATCCGGTAGCGGACGTTCGCCAGGGCGCGCGTGATCTGGCCATCCTCGATCAGGAACGTGCCGTCGCGCGTGGTCCCCGTCATTGTGGCCCGCTTCGGATCGGGCGTGTTGGTGTAGTGGAAGCGCGTGATGAGCACGCCTTTCTTGACGCTGGCGATGAGCTGCTCCCGCGTGGCGTCGCCGCCGGCCATCGTGAGATTGCCGGCGTGACCGCCCGACGAATAGCGGCGTCCGTCGGCCGCGTGTCCGGTCGATGTCGTCTCGAACCATTTCGCGGACTGCCGGTCGTGCACGACGGCGCGAGCGACGCCCTTCTCCACGAGGGTCACTCGCTTCTTGGGCGTGCCTTCGACATCGAAAGGCGTCGCGATCGTCCGCGGATCGAGCGCGTCCTCCCAGAGCGAGAACAGCGGGCCAGTCACCTGTTCACCAAAGCGGGTCTCGACCTTCGGTCCGCTCTGTTTGGCCATGAACGACCGGCCGTCGTGGAGCGTCTGACCAGTGAGGCCGGTGAGCGAGACGAAGCGCAGCACCTCCGCGACGGCCAGCTCCTCGAAGACCGCTTCGTAATCGCCCGGTTCGAGCTGCACGCGGTCGTGGTCGAGCGCGGCCTTCTGGATGGCGCGTTCGGCGATCCCGCGCGCGTCGAGCGCGCCGATCGTCCACCCGAGGTCCTCGGCCCAGCCGGATCCGCCTGCCTCGGTGAGGACCAGCGCGCGCAGATAGGCCATGGTCATCGGCGCGTAGGCCGACGCGCCATTGGTATTCGCGACGGCGTCCTCGGTGAGCTCGAGCTGATGCGTCCCGGCGGCGCGCATGCCCTTGGCCTTCGCGGCTGCGGCGATCTCGCGGATCGGCGCGGCCTGCGCCATCGCATCCGCATCCGCGGTCGCGTTATCGAACGCCCTCGCGTCTTCTGCCTCCGCCGGCCCCGCGAACCCCGGCCACTCGCCATTCGGCAGGCTGAGCTCCGCCGCCGCCCGCGCGTCTGCGACCAACCGCCGCAGATCCGCGGGCACGAGCGAGTTCGCGCTCGCGATGCCGACCGCGCCACCGACGACGACCCGCGCCTGCACGTACGTCTCGTCCGCGACGGCGTTCTGGTGCGACTCGTTCTTCGCGTAGCGCGTGATCGCCGAGCGACGGCGGTGCGCCCACAGCTCGGCCTCATCGGCCTTGGCATCGCGAAGTGCGGCCTGCAGCGGCGCGAGCATCGCGTCGCGGCCAAGCACCGTGGTCATCGCGCGATCGTAGCGAGCGGAGGCCATACGATGCCGTCCGATGTCCGACCTCCTGCCCGTCCTCCTGTGCATCTTCATCGGGGCCGCGCTCTACACGAGCGTCGGGCACGGCGGCGCCACCGTCTACACCGCGATCCTCACGCTCTTCGGGTTCGCGATCGCGCCGCTGGTGACGCTCGTACTGGTCATGAACATCGTTGCGGCGACGATCGCCTGGGTGACGTTCCGGCAGGCGGGGTTCCTGCGATGGCGGCTGCTGCTGCCATTCCTCGTGACCAGCGTGCCGTTCGCCTACCTCGGTGGGCTCCTGCCGCTCACGGGCCGGACGCAGGCCATCATCCTCGGACTCGCGCTCCTCGCCGGCTCCGCTCGTCTCCTGTTCTTCGCACGCCCGCCGGCGCTGAATGTGCGCCTTCGGGGCGTCCTGTACTACGCGATCGCGGCCGTGCTGGGCGCGCTCCTCGGATTCGTCGCCGGAGCGACAGGCATCGGCGGCGGCATTTTTCTTTCACCGATCCTCATCGCGCTCGGCTGGGCCAATGTGAAGGAGGCGGCGAGCGTCGCGAGCGCGTTCATCGTTCTCAACTCGATCGCGGGGCTCGCCGCGAGACTGCCGCGGACGCCGATCGAAGCGCAGTACGTCGCGCCGTTCGTCGCCGTGGTCATCGTGGGAGCGGTGCTCGGCTCGTTCATGGGCGCGCGCCGGCTGCCGTTCCGCGCGGTGCAGATCTCGCTGGGGCTGGTGCTGCTCATCGCCGCCGCGCGAAACTTACTCGGCTAGCCGCGGTGGAGCGTTGACCTTGTCACGCGGTGACCTCGATGGGCACGTCGCGGAAGCGCGCGTGCGCGGCTCCGTGGCCGACGCGCATGAGCTGGAGCGGCTCGCCCTTGGCACAGGACAGGAATCCGTGCAGCTCCCAGTCATCAGCGACGCCGTCGCATCGTCCCCAGAACGCCGGCGT
This sequence comes from Chloroflexota bacterium, assembly GCA_031394155.1. Classification (GTDB taxonomy): domain Bacteria; phylum Chloroflexota; class Limnocylindria; order P2-11E; family P2-11E; genus CF-39. The sequence goes on from JANMWW010000036.1 coordinate 14,606, forward strand.
GAGCGACTGGAACGCGACACCGCGCGCGTAGCCCTCGAGCTGGCCATTCCGGATCACGCGCGCAGCCTGCGTCGAGAAATGGAAGTTCTGACGCTTGTCATCGAGCGAGTACGACGCGGGCGCCTCGAGCAACAAACCGTTCTCGACACCGGCGAGCAGCGAGGCGTAGGTCTGCGTCCCGGGATCGAGGGAGACATTGACCATTCGCACGATCGGGAAGTGCTGCCAGCCCTCGGCGCGCGCGCTCCCGATGGTGACGGGGAGGCCGAGGCCGGCCGCGGTCTCGCGGGAGGTGAGGTAGCCGGTGAAGACACCCTTGTCGATGAGCTTGGTCTTCATCGCCGGGACGCCGTCGTCGTCCCAGCCGAACGTGCCCATGCCGCCCGCTAGCGTGGCATCTGCGGTCATCGATATGTACGGGCTCCCATAGCGCAAGACATTTCGATCTTTTGGCCACATGAAGGTCGTGCCGGCGAACGCGACCTCGTACTCGAGGACCCGATCGGCTTCGGTCGGATGTCCGCACGACTCGTGCACCAGGAGCGCGAGGAATTCCGGCGCGAATACCAGAGTGGTCGGCTTCTGGTCGGCCAGCGGCGCGTCGAGCGTGGCCTCAGCGTCGTCCCGATAGCGCGCCGCACGGGCGACGAGGTCGAGCTCCTCGATGAACTCCCATCCAGCCTGCCGGGTCAGGCGGCTGTCGTAGCGCTGCGCCGGCTTCGACCCGCCCTTGGCCGCGGTGACCGCGACGCCCGCGCCTGACTCGACGATCTCCTGCGACACATCGGTGCCCTCGCTCGTCACAAGGCGCTTGCGCGTGCGATATGCGGCGACCGACGCGCGCCGCGATCTCTCGTTCGGCCCGCGCAGATTCGCGTCGGCGGCGGTCAGCAACGCGATGCGTTCTTTCATGGGCACGGCGAAGGGGTCACGGACGAGAGTGGTGCGATATTCGCCCTTCTGCGGCGCGGTCGGCGCGAGCGTCACGGGATGCGAGCGCGTCGTCGCGGCGGCCTTCGCGCGGCGGAATGCCTCGTCGACGAGACCCTTCATCGCAGCATCGCTGGTCTGGTCCGTCGCGGCGAAGCCCCACGCGCCGCCGTCGATGACGCGGAAGCCGATGCCGCGATCCGACGATCGGCTCACCGATTCCACGCCGCCGTCGCGGACGGAAACGATCTCGCTCTCGCGCTCGACGTGGCGTGCATCGGCGTACGTCGCGCCGCGCGAGGCAGCGAGCTGCACGAGATCGGTCAGGACATCGGGCATCGGGCCTACAGAGTACCGAGAAGCGCGCGCGCTATTGGATGATGAGCTTGCCCTTCATGCCGGCCTCGTAGTGGCCCTGCACGAAGCAGCCGAACTCGTACTCGCCCTTCTCCTGCGGCACCACCACGGTGAGCGTCATCATCCAGTCGGCGGAGACGCGCACGCCTTCGCCCATCGCTGTTTCGCCGGCGTGTGTGTGCGGCGGCCTCGCCCCATCGACAGCCTTGGCGATCCAATCCAGCGCATAGCCCTTTCCGGGAGTCGCCTCACGGCCGGCCATGAAGTCGTGCTCCACCACGCCGGTGTTCTTGAGCTTGAACGTGACCTTCTCTCCCGGGGCAAGCGTGATCGTGGCAGGCGAGAACGCGAATTCCGTCATCGTCACGTCGATGACGCGTCCCTGCGCCGGGTCGACCGCGGCTGGCGTGGTGCCGCCGCACGCGGCGGCGAGGATCACGCTGGCCGAGATGAGGGCTGCGAGAGCGCGCATGCCCCAACGCTACGGGTCGACGTTGGCGACACGACATGGACGAGCGGCCCTCATCGATGAGGCCGAACGTCACCTTCCTATACACTGACAAAAACGGCGCGCGCGACGGCGGCCTATTCGTGAAAGACGCGCTCGCGGTCGAGTCGAATCGGGAGACCGGTGCGATGCGAACGAGGGTGAGAATTTCCAGCGCGGCGACTCCAACAGGGGTCCGCGAACGGGTCAGGCGGCGTGCGAAGCCCATATATGGAGAAACCCTTTGCCTGACGTCGCCCTCCTCATTGACTGGGAGAACGTCTACTACACCCTGCGCCAGCACACCACTGGCCCGCTTCCATCCACGCTCGCGATCCTGCAAGCGATCCTTCAGAAGGCCGCGGAATTCGGCCCCGTCCGTGTGAAACAGGCGATCTTCGGTTCGGAGATCGCCTCCCAGGACGACACGCTGCTCATGGCGCTCGAGTTCACCGGCATCGAGCCGGTGGCCGTCGCGCAACGCATGGGCGGACGGCTGCTCAAGGGCCGCTCGGATGCGGTCCTCATCACCCGCACGATGAAGCTCCTCTACAAGGATCGTCCCGACACGGAGTTCTGGTTCATCGTGTCGGGCGACCGCGACTTGAACGCCCTGTGCAAGGCGCTCAAGGACGAGGACAAGAAGGTCTATCTCATCGCCGGCGACAAGTCGCTCGCCAACGAGCTCCGCGACTCGCCGTACCTGCGCGACGACGTCTTCCTGCTCGAGGACCTGATCCCCGAGGCGCGCTGGACGCGCTCCGGAATGCTCCGGACCGACGACACCCAAGCCGGCAAGGAAGAGGAGTCCCGTGATCGGGAGCGCGAGCCGATGCGCGGACGCAGCCGCGGTGGCCGCGGTCGCTCCCCCGTCCGTTCCCTTGGGGCGGGCACGAAGCCGCCGACGGTACCGGCAGTCGTTCCCACGAGCACGCCAGAGTCAGAGAAGGAGCAGCGCCGCCTCGCGGTGCTGCTGCTCGATCAGCTCGTCGCGATCCGCGCCGATGCGATGCCCCGCTCCGACTTCGTTCAGTCCGTTGTGCCTCTTTCAGAGAAAGAGGCGTCCACCGTGTTGGAGCAGCGCATCGACGCGGGCATCGAGCAGCATCACGTCGTCGCCCGCAACCAGGGCCGCTTCCGCGCGACCGCCAAGCAGCTGATCGCTCCGAACATGAGCTCCCCGATCGTGGCTGAGACGCTCTTCCACCTTGTGCGTCTGCTTCGCCGCATCGACACCGTCACAAAGGACACCAAGCGCGTGCCCGTCGTCGAGGCCGTGCTCGATCCGCTCTCGCGGGCCGACCAACCGGGCGGCATCGCGCGCGGTCGCTCGCAGCGGCGGATCCTCCTCGAGACCCTGTACAACATCGCTGAGGAGCGCGGCGCCATCGCAAGCGAATCCGTCCAGCGCGACGGCAAAGAGATCACGATGTGCTGGCTGCTGGATACGCACCCGCTCGTGCAGTACGCCCGGCACCAGTCGGCCGGCATCGTCCACCTCTTCAACTTTGTCGGCAGCACGAAGGCCCACGGCGATCGCGTCGACTGGGTGAACCAGGCGCTGTTCGCCGAGCTGCTCTCGCGGGTCGAGGGCGACTCCCTTGAGTCCAGCCTCCGCGCCGCTGTCGAGCGCGGGCTCACGCGGGCGGAAAGCCACGGCAGCAAGCCGGGCTACACCATCGACCGCGAGCACGCCGAGGTGAAGATGTTCCTCGGCGAGTTCAACCGCCTCGACGGCGACAGCTCGCCACTGGCACTGCCCGCGCGCACCGCGACGGCGACCGACGCCGACATCGAGACTGACGAGGAGGAGCTTCTCCCGATCGGCACCACGCCGCCCGAGGCGAGCTCGAACGGCGTCGCCGCCCCGGCGGTGCCACACAAGCGAACGCGCCGTGGCTCACGCGGCGGACGGAACCGGCGCGGTGGCAGGGGTCGCAAACCGACGACCGGAGCGACCACTGGCGGCGGAGAGGCCGCCGACTGAGCGCGAAGCGCCCGCTTTCCACACAGCACCCGGTCGCTTGCTGTTACGGCACCGTTGGACAGCCGCATTGCTCACAGTCACTTGTGGCACGTCATGCGCAGAGTCCCTAAGCGGTACAACGGCCCGGTCGACACCGGCCGCTGTGGGATGGAGCATCGCTATGACGGAGCGAACAGCCGTACGCGGCAAGCGCGTCGTCGTCGTTGTGGAGGACGATCGGCCCGTGGGCGAGCTGCTCGCGTCGATCATCAACGATGAAGAGGGCTATTACGCGATTCACGTCACGCGTCCGACCGAAGCGCTGGAGACCCTGAAGACTGTGAAGCCCGATCTCCTGATGCTGGACGTGGGACTTCCGGGCATGTCCGGCATCGAGCTCTATGACCGCGTGCGTCAGGACGAGAGCCTTCGCTTCGTCCCGGTCATGTTCGCGACGGCGGTCGCACGGGAGCACAAGAGCGACTTCACACGCCGCGGGATCAAGAACGTCATCGAGAAGCCGTTCGACCTCGATGAGATCCTGCGCTGCGTCCGCAAGCTCGCCCCGCGCGCTGGAACGAGGCAGGCGGGAGTGGTCGCGGTCTAGCGCGTTGGCGCGGCCTCGCGCATCCGCGTCGCCGCGACACGCGCGATTTCATCGGCGGTCTGCTTCGAACTCTCGACGAGCATCTTGAAGGACTCCTTCGACACGACGATCACTTCGAGACCCGTCTTCGCTCGCACCGTCGCGTTGCGCTTCTCGCCGCGCAGGATCGCCAGCTCGCCGAAGTACTGGTCTTCTTTCAGCGTGTTGATCACACGCTCGACCCCCGATCCGTCGCGCTGCGTCACCACCGCTTCGCCCTTCGCGATCACGTAGAACGCGTCGGTCGGATCGCCCTCGCGCACGACGGTCTGACCTGGCCCGAACGTTCGGATCTCCATGCCCTCCGTCGCGCGCACGATCACGTCCTTTGGCACGTCCGGGAACGCGCGCTCGGCGTGCTTCAGCTCTTCGATGTAGCGCTCGGCGTGAAGGACCGCGGTCGTCGCATCGCCGACCGCCGTCGTGATCTGCTTCGCGAGCTGGGCCCGCGTGTCACCCGCGGCGTAGACGCCGGGGATGCTCGTCTGCATGAATTGGTCGGTGATCAGGTAGTCGTTGCCATCGTGCTCGATGTGATCCTTGAAGAGATGACGCCCCACCGGTTTGAACCCGACGAACACGAAGACACCCTGGACCGGCACGCGCTCGGCCGCCTGGCCGGTGCGCTCGACGTCCATCCACTTCACGCCGGACTCGTCGCCGCCGATCTCGCGGACCTGCGCGGGCGTGATCGTCGAGACCTTCTCCATGCCGAGCAGCCGGTCCTGCAGGATCGCCTGCGCCCGGAACTCGTTCCGGCGGTGCACGAGCTTCAACGTCTTCGCGAAGCGCGTGAGGAACAGACCTTCCTGAAAGGCACTGTCGCCACCGCCGATGATCGCGAGATCGTTGCCCTTGAAGAAGGCTCCGTCGCAGACCGCGCAGTACGACACGCCGCGCCCGTGGAACTCGGCCTCGCCCGGCACGCCGAGCTTGGTGGGCTCGCCCCCCACGGTGACGATCACGGCATAGGCGCTGTGCGTGGTGCCGTCCTCGAGCTCGACGATCTTGCGATCGCCCTCCTGACGGACCTGCTTCACCGGGGTGTACGTCTCGATGCGCAGTCCGAACTTGCGCGCATGGTCGGCCATCTTCGTCGCGAGCTCGGTCCCGGTGACCGACTCGAAGCCGGGATAGTCTTCGATGAGATCTGTGTTGAGGATCTCGCCGCCGACGTCCTTGGCCTCGAAGAGGACCGCGTTCATGTTGGCGCGCGCGGCGTACAGCCCTGCGGTCAGGCCCGCGGGACCGCCGCCGATGATGATCAGGTCGAAGTCACTCAAAAAAACATCCCTCAGGACCTCACGTTGTCCTTCATACAGTAGAACCGTCCTTCTGCCCGCGGTATTCGCGTGCGATATCTAGCGCTCGGCGACTCATTCACGATCGGCACCGGAACGACGCCGGACCGGTCATTTCCCGCAGTGCTGGTGTCGGCATGGTGGGAGGCGGGCATCGAGTGCGATCTGCGCAACCCTGCCGTCAACGGCTACACCACCGACGACCTGATACGCGAGGAGCTTCCGCTGGTGGAGGCGTTCGCGCCGGATCTGGTCACGGTGCTCATCGGTGCGAACGACGTCGTCGCCGCGCTGCGCGAGCGCGCCGCGGTCACCGCGGCCGCGGAGGAACGCTATCGACGGCAGCTGCGGCGGATCTTCGAGCGCATCGTCGCAGGCGTGCCGGAAGTGCGCGTCTTCGCGCTGCCGCAGCCGGATTGGTCGCTCACTCCCGGCGGCTCCGTCTTCGGCGATCCGGCGACGCTGGCGAAGTCGATCGAGCGCTTCAACGACATCATGCGTGAAGAATCCGAGCGGGCGGGCTGCACGTATCTCGACATCTTTCCACTCATGCGCGAGCAGATGCGCACCGGCATGACCGCGCCCGATGGTCTCCATCCATCCGCCGGCGCGTACTGGCAATGGGCGGGCGCGCTCAAGGAGCAGCTACTCGCTCACTGAGGCCTCCGGCGCAGTGACGCGCTGCGCACCCCCGCGCCCGCTCGTCGCGCGCGCGAGGAAGCCCAGCGCCGGCACGAGCATGAACGCGCTGGAGAGAAGCGCCAGCGGGATGCCGAACCCCTTGCCAATGGCACCGGAGATCGGACCGCCGACGACCTGGCCGAGTGCGCTCGACACGCTCGTCGTGGAAAGCACCGTGGCGCGAACATCCTCATCGGTCCGCCGGATGAGCCACGCGTTGAAGAGCGGATAGAACGAGCCGCGGACCATCGACTCGACGAACCAACCGACGAGCGCGACGGACAGGGAGGGCGCGAGCGCGAACGCCGCCCGGCCGCCGATGCGAACGATCTGGATCGCGATGAGCACCTTCGGGAGCACGCGCTCGTCAAGCCTCTTCACGTTTCGGCGCACGACCTGCGCCGTCACGACGACCACGATCGTCCCCGCGAGCGACAGCAGACCGAACCCGACGACGGGTGGAAGTCCGAAGGGCGGAAAGCTCAGGTCCAGCAGGAGATGCGGGTCCCAGAGGCGGTCGTACCCCTCGCTCGCGGCACCCCAGAAGAACTGCGCACCGAGAAGCGCGACGAGCAGCGCGCTCGTGCGAACCGACCAGAGCGCGCGCCTGGCGGTACCGACCGTCGCGCGCCACGAGTGCGTGACATCGTTTCGCGGATGGCGTCGCTCGGGCATGACGAAGATCAGCGCGATCGCGAGCGCTGTGGTCAGCACGCCACCGAGCACGACCGGAATGCGCAGGTCGATGAGCGCAAGGCCGACGCCGACGGGCAGGCCGGCAAGGCCGGCGAGCCGCGAGACCTGCGTCTCGCGTAGGAACAGCGCATCGATCGCTCCGTCCCCCACCTCACCCGCGACCCACGCTTCCGTGGCCCCGTGGACGAAGGCTTCGCCCAGGCCGCGAAGGATCTCGAACGACGCGATCGCCACGAAGGTGGGCACGAGTCCCTGGCCGGCCCAGGCGAGGCCGATGATCGCCAATCCGATGATGACGGACATACGGCGGCTGAAGGTGTCGGCAAGCACGCCCGTCGGGATCTCGAACACGAAGTACGAGGCCTCGAGCGCGGTACCAACGAGCACCAGCTGAAGCGCGTCGAGGTGGGCGATGGTGATGTAGTAGAGCGCGTAGGCGGCCATGATCAGCGCGAAGGCGAACCCGCCCCAGGCACCCATCAGGAGGTAGACGCCTGCGGCGGACAGCCGAAATCGATCTGCGAACAACGGAACGTTCTCCTCAAGACAAAGTGGGATGCGGCGGAGGAGGGAGCGCCGCGGGCGTCAGCTCAGCGTGGGAC
>JANMWW010000078.1:0-2217 GCA_031394155.1 Chloroflexota bacterium
TTGAGCCCGGGGCTCTGCGCCGCTAACCTGTTCATGCATTGCAGGGGCGCGGTTCCGGTAGCTACGGGGGCGACCTCCTTTCCATGGGCTTCCAGGTGGCGGTCGTCGTGGGAGGGCCGCTGCTCGTAGGCGCGATCGTCGGGCAGAAGCTCGACGAGAACTTCGGGACCGCTCCAAATCTGGGTCTCGTTTCGATCCTGATCGGTTTGGCCATCGCAGGACTCGGCATGTGGTTCGTGATCAAGCGATACATCGACGCGAATCCCCAGCAGCCGGTGAGCGACGCGGCGCGCGAAGCGGGCCGGAAGTGGGAACGAGAGATCTCGGACCAGGAACGAAAGAAAGAAGCCGGCGAGGAGAACGAGTGAGGCGGCTACTGATCATCGTGCTTGTCCTCAACGCCGTGGCCATCGTCGGTGCGGCGGTGACCGGCAACCTTCCGAACTGGCCCCCCGGCCAGGCCGACATCCACGTAGCCGAGCAGGCGGGATCACCGCTCTGGCATCTCGGTGGTGACGACGCTCCTTCCGCGGGTGGTGTGATCTCGATCTGGAATGACCTCAGCATTTCGAATTCGATCTTCACGGCGTGGATCGTGATGGCCGTCCTCATCGTCCTCGGCGCCATGGCCGGGCGCGTCGTGGGCGAGGTGCCCGGACGGCTCCAGGGATTCTTCGAGCTCATCGTGCAATTCCTGAGCGACTTCATGAAGGACGCCGGCGGACCGCAGGTCGTTCGCTTCCTGCCGCTCTTCGGGACCCTCTTCCTCTTCGCGCTGCTCTCCAACTGGCTCGGCGTCATACCGCTCGTCGGGCAGGTAGAGCTGCTCCACCCTCCGACGGCCGACTACCACACCAACCTCGGCCTCGCGCTCACCGGATTCGTCTGGTATCAGGCGGCGGGCATCCGGCAGAACGGTCTCGGGTACTTCACACGGTGGATCAACTTCACGGGCTTCCGCGACGGCCCACTCGTCGGCGTGGTCATGATCCTCGTGGGACTCATCGAGCTCTTCAGCGAGCTCTTCCGCATCCTCACGCTGACGCTTCGTCTCTGGGGCAATGTATGGGGCGGCGAGATCGTGCTCTCGGTGCTCGCGGCATTGCTGTTCGTCCCCAGCTTCGTGCTCCCGTTCCTCGGGCTCGAGCTCTTCATCGGCTTCATTCAAGCCTTCGTCTTCGCGTTCCTGGTCCTCCTGTACATCATCCTTGCGCTCGAGTCGCACGGTGAGGCGCACGAGGAGCAGCACGCGCTGGACGAAGAGGCGATCGTTCCCGCGACAGTGGCACCTGCGACAGTGGCGGCCTAATACGCGAGGAGGTTTCTCATGAGTCTTGCCTGGCTTGGCGCTGGCATCGCGATCGGATTCGGGGCACTGGGTGCAGGTCTTGGCATCGGCATCGCTGGCTCGAAGGTGGCTGAGGCGACGGGTCGCAACCCCGACGCGGCGAACGCCATCCGGACCAACGGCATCATCATCGTCGTCTTCGCGGAGTCGCTCGGCATCTTCTCGTTCGTGATCGCGTTCCTTCTGCAGAGCAAGGCCCTGTAAGGCCAGGCTTGTGCTTACTGGACCGCTCGCCGAAGGGTCTACCGCGCTGATTGTTCACCCGTTCTGGGTGCTCGTCTCGATCGTCAACTTTCTCGTGCTGCTCTTCGTCCTCCGGGCATTCATGTGGGGTCCGATAACGCGGACCCTCGACGCGCGCGCGACCAAGATCCGCGAAGGCCTGCAGATGGCCGAGGAAGCGAAGGCCGAACGCCTGCGGATGCAGGCCGAGGTCGAACGCTTGCTGACCCAGGCACGGCTCGACGCGACCGCGCTTGCGGAGAAGAGCATCGCGTCGGCGGAAGCCGCGGCGGCCGAGCTTCGCGCGCAGGCGCGCGCCGAGGCCGACCGGATCCGCGAAAAGGGCCGCGCCGACGCCTTGGCGCTGCACGACCAGGCGCTGGCGCAGATCCGCACTGAGGTGGCCAACATGGTCGTCCTCGCGGCCAGCCGCATCCTCGGTCGCGAGATCAGTCCCGACCAGCATCGTGCGCTCATAGAGGAATCGCTGAACGAAGCCGGTGCCGAGCTGCAGAAGAACTGATGCCGGCACTCTCCGGCTCCGCGGCACGCCGCTACGCCGAGGCGCTTCTCCAGGTCGCGACCGTGGAGAAGGCCGTCCCCGCGTACCGGCAGTCGCTCGATCGACTCGCGACCGCGCTCGGCCC
>JANMWW010000171.1:0-5963 GCA_031394155.1 Chloroflexota bacterium
GAACGGATCGCCGCGCTGAACGCGAACGGCCGGTTCGCGCTCGAGCTGCGCATCGGCGTCAACAGCGGTCAGGTCGTCACGGGCGACGCCGGCGAGACGCTCGTGACCGGCGACGCGGTGAACGCCGGCGCCCGACTCCAGGCGGCGGCCGCGCCGAACGAGATCCTCGTCGGCGCGCTCACCCACCAGCTCACCGAAGGTGGCGTGCGATATGGGGCGGTGCGGGAGATCGAGGCGAAGGGGATCGGCCGGCTCACGGTCTGGCCGGCCGCCGAGCTTGCATCCGCGCTTCCGGCCCAGCATCGGGGCATCGCCGGCTTACGCGCGCCGCTCATCGGCCGCGACAACGAGCTCCGGCTGCTCGTCGAGTCGCATCGGAAGCTCGCGGCCGAGCGGCGCGCCGTTCTCGTGACGATCTTCGGGAATGCCGGGGTCGGCAAGTCACGGCTCGTGGCCGAATTCGTCGAGGCCATCGGACTCGATCGGGTGCGGCGCGGCCGTTGCCTGCCGTACGGCGAGGGCATCACGTTCTGGCCGGTCCTGGAGGTCCTGCGCGCCGACGTGGGGATCGACGCGCTCGACTCGCAGCAGGACGCCGCTCGGAAGCTGCGCGCAGCGGTGCTCACGGCCTTCGGCGAAGCCTCCGAGGACGCGGAGGCCGTTGCGCGCCGCCTGAGCGTGCTGGCCGGGACCGCTACGCGCGAGGACGCGCTGCCGGACGTGCCCGCCGCGAGCGTGCCCCAGGAGCTGCGCTGGGGACTGCGCCGGTATCTCGAACGCCGAGCGGCGACAGAGCCCCTCACCGTTGTATTCGACGACATCCACTGGGCCGAGCCCGCGCTCCTCGACCTCATCGAAGACCTCGCGGAGTGGACCCGCGCGCCGCTCTTCCTGCTCTGCATGGCCCGCCCGGATCTGCGCGAGCTGCGCGCCGGATGGGGCGGTGGGCTGATGAACGCATCGGCGATCCGGCTCGAGCCGCTCACCCCGGACGAATCCGCGCGCCTCATCCGCGAGCTCCTCGCGATCGACGCGCTGCCCGATGACCTGCGCGCGGAGGTCATCGCCCGATCCGAAGGAAATCCGCTCTACGTCGAGGAGTTCTTGCGGATGTTGATCGACGGAGGACACGTGGCCAAGCGCGACGGCCGGTTCGTCGCCACGGCGTCCTTCGAGACGCTCGTTGTCCCGGCCACGCTGCGGGGCCTGATCGCGGCCCGGCTCGACAACCTTCCAGCAGCGGTCAAGCGCGTCCTGCAACGTGGCGCCGTCGTGGGAAAGGTCTTCTGGCCGGAAGCGATCGCGTCCCAGGCGCCGATCGACGGACGGATCGAGGACCTGCTCGTGGAGGCTGCGCGACGTGACATCGTGAGCGAGCTCGACGAGCGCGGGCTCGGAGGCGGGCGGGCCTGGACCTTCAAGCACATCCTCATCCGCGACGTCGCATACGATGCCATCCCGAAGGCCGAACGCTCACGGGCGCACGACGCGTTCGGCCGGTGGCTCGAGCGGACCGCCGGAGCGCGCGTCGACGAGTACGCCGATATCGTCGCCTACCACGCTGAGCGGGCGTTCCTGCTCGCGCAGGAGCTCGGCGAGCCAGACCTCCAGGCTCTCGGGGTCCGCGCCTATCGCGGTCTCATGGCGAGCGGCATGAAGGCCAGACAACGCGGAGACCTCCGCGCGTCGCGCAGCTTCTTCGAGCGCGCGCTTGCCATCGCGGGTGGGATCGAGCTGGCGCCGCTCGATCGGCTCTCCACGCGCGGTCTGCTGTCGATCGCTCGCTTTGGGCTCGATGGCTCCGACGGCACCCTCGATGAAATCGCGTCACTCGCGTCGGAGCTGCGGAGGCATCCGCCGACCGTCGTTCTCGTCGACCTCCTACAGGCCCTGTCCGGGCAGCTCAGCGACAAGGACGCCGCCGCCGCGGCGGCGCTGGATCGCGAGGCGATCGACGTCGCGAGGGCGGTCGGCGAACCCGAGACGATTGCGTGGGCGATGGTCCGCTCGCACTGGGTGCCTTGGGTGGCCGGCGATCTCGAGACTCAGCGGCGCGTCCTCGCCGAGGCCTACGCGTACATCGAGGTCTCCGGCGCGCAGGGCGCGCTCGGCGCCGCGCTGCAGTGGCTCCGCCTAAATGCGTGGCAACGCGGAGCGTTCCAAGACATGGCGGCGTACGCCCGACGCGAGCATGAGTGGGCCAGCGCGCACGGCTCGGCAATTCAGCGCGCCGGCTCGTCGGTAGCTCTCGCGCAAGAAGCGCAGATGCGGGGTGATCTGGGCGCCGCGCTCGCCTTCGCGCGCCAGTCCGTCGAGCTTGCGGTCGATGCCGGCGAGCGCGAGTCGATCGGCATCAACCAGTGGTTCGTGGCCGAAGCGCTCGAGGCGGCGGGCCACCTGGCCGGCGCCCGAGCGGCCCTCGAGATTTCGGTCGGCGCCCTCGGGGGCACCTCATTGCAGGGCTTTCGCGCCGAAGCGCGCACCCAGCTGGCCCGGACGCTCGTGACGCTCGGGGACCTTGGGGAGGCACGCCGCCAGGCTGAGCTCGCGCGCGCCGAGGTCGGGCCGGACGACGGTCTCACCATCGCGACCGCGGCGTGGGCTCTCGCCGTCGTCTGCGCGGCCGAGGGACGGCCCGACGACGCTGCGCGCCTCTATCAAGAAGCGCGCGCACGTATCGGGCTTACCGGCTACCGGGTCGTGGACATGCAGATCCAGCGGGACTACGCACGGTTCCTCATCGAGACCGGACGCGCGGCCGAGGCGCGGCCACTTCTCGAGTCGGTGCGCGCGTTCTACGACACGCCAGAAACGCCGTTCGAGCGCGAGCGCACCGATACGCTGCTGCAGCGCTGCGCGACGGTGAAGCGGTGAGCGCCATCGTCGCGTGCGCCTTCCGGAGGGATTTCTGAGCCGACGGGCAGACTCGAATTGCCGACCGGTTACGAAACCGCCGCTCGCTCGATGTCCCGCTCGACAAGCGTGGTGCCGACACGCGCCGAAAGCCACTTGACTCCAGAGACGAAGAGGCTGGGCAGCCACCTCGTTCTTTCTTTTTCGCCAGTGGTTTCGAATGGCCTACGGAAATTTCGGTCGTATGAATCGCACTCAAGAGGTCAGGGGTTCGAATCCCCTCAGCTCCACTCGTTCACCGTCGTGGTGCTAGGGGGGCGTCGCCGTTGATCGCAGGAGTGCCCTTCGCCGCGATGCCGCCGTCAACCCGGACCGTATACACCGGACCTCCCGAGTCGCCGCCTACGTGCAGATGTAGTTCTTCTCGTACTCGTCCTTGCTGATGTCGCCCCGGGCGAGCCTGCGAGCGGCGATCACCAATGGGTCGTTCTACTCGCGCGGCGTTCCGCTGGACAGACCACGGACCACCGCGATCGTCCCAAGGATCAGAAGCGCGACGACGAGGATCATCGGGATCCACATCCATCCGCTCATCCAGCCGCCGTTTGACATGTAGTCCCAGCCCATGATTTCGTGACCTCCAACGCGTCTAGCCCAAGAATCGTGGTCGTCGCGGGTACGGTTCGCGAGTGCCCTTTGGCCCTCCAAATACAGGGCCTTGGGACCATCACCTTCGCACGACGGAGGCACCCTCGCGTGACCATTTCGTCACCTTCAAAACCTCTGTCCACAATGTCGTTGTCGCGGCGACTCCCAGTGCCAGGCCCGAGCCTGCCGCGGTCGGCGGCACGACATCAGCGCGGCGAGCGCGTCCCGGCGCGTGTTCGGGTCCTAGGTGGTCACGTCCTCGCGCTTAGAGCTGTGCTTTCGGCTCAGACGAGCCCGAGCAGACGCCAGTACGGCAGGCTCAGCGCGAGGGCGGTGAACGCGACGACCAGATACGCGAACGCGGCGCGGCGCGCCTGGCCATGCGAGTACAGCCGGCCCTCGCTCGCCACATGGGCAACGAGGTACTCCGGCGTCTGTGCGACGACATGCCAGCTCAGCCCGAGCGTCAGGATGGCGATGACGACCAGCCAGGGGTGCACGCCGACGGTGGCGGCGATCGGGATCAGCGCGAGGCCCAGCAGGATGACCGCCTGGTCTGCCGGCAGCACCGAGCGAACGAGAACGGTGAGAAGCCCGACGAAGAGGACGAACACCGGCCCTGAGATCCCGATCTCGGCGAGGCGGGCACCGGCCGGTACGGCGACGATCTCGTCCAGGCGCAGTCCCTCGACAAGATCGGACAGCGAGAGCGCGACGCCGTAGAAGATCAGGTAGCCCAGTCGAGGCGCGCGAGATCCGACGCGCGGGATCGGGTCGCGACGGTCACCGCGATGAAGGCGAGGAGCGCCACGAGACCCGGCTGGATGAGGAACACGGGTCCGACGATCCAGCCGACGAGGGTCAGGCCCACGATGACCGCCACCGCGATCTCGCTCCGCGACGGCGGACCGAGCACGGCGTGCTGGAGTCGCAGCCGCTCGCGCCGCGGCGTCGCGACGGGGCCGGGTCGATTCAGCAGATGGAGCGCGACGAACATCCCGATGGCGATCATCGCGCCGAGCGGCGCGGCGCTCACCAGCCAGAACAGCCAGTTGAAGCGGTCCTGCGCCGAATTCGGCATGAGACTCCACAACATCAGACACACCGGAGACCCGTTCATGAATAGGAAGAGGAACGGCCCCGCTCCGACCCACGCCGAGAGCCCCAGGACGGCGCTCGCCGGCTCGCGATCGCGCAGCCGGAGCGCGTCGGCCACCGCCACGCCGAGCGGTGCAGTGATCGCCGCGCGTGCCATCGCGAGCGGCAACAGAGGAGTGAGCAGGATGCCTGTGCCAAGGAGCGCCGCCGATTGCCAACGCAGGCCGGAGGGCACGCGCTCGATGAGGAGTATCCCGAGCCGGAGGAGCAATCCCGACCGCGCGACCGCGCCAGCGATTCCGAGGACGGCGACCACGAAGATCCAGTTCAGCGAAGCGAAGCCGTGGATGGTGGCGTACGCCGGCGCGATGCCGCTGACCACCCAGGTCGCGACCAGGGCGAGCGAGACCACATAGGTGGGGACCGGCTCCGTCACCCACAGCGCGACCGCCGCGAGGACGAAGAGCGAGAAGCGCCACTGAGCGAGGTCCACAAAAAACGAGGCGGCGCAGAGGACGAGCGCCACCGCGACGCCGACGGCCTTCACCGCGCGCTGCCGCTCGGGCCTCGGCCCGGATCGGCCGCTTGTGACCGCCGCGACGGTCGGCGCCGTGTCCGTGGGCCCGGAGAAGGGAAGATCGCGCTGCCGCAGGCGCCGCGCCAGCGCGGTCGCGACCGCGCGTCCGGCATGGGGGTCTTCGTCGAGGAGACGGAGGAACGCGTCGCGATCGAGCCGCAGCAGCTCGCCATCCGTCTCGACGCGCACCGTGGCCGAGCGCGTCCCGGCGATCAGCAATCCGATCTCACCGAAGTAGTCGCCTGGCCCGAGCGAGCTGATGCGGCGCTCGGCGCCGGCATCTGCGCGCATGAACACGCCGAACTGGCCACGGACAACGATATACAGAGAGTCGGACGGGTCGCCCTGCTCGCACACCACCGCGCCGGCCTCGATGGGCTGCGGCTCGATGTGCGCGACGAGGCGCGCGAGCGCAACGCGGTCCAGCCCGGCAACGAGGTCGACGCGCACGAGGAGATCGCGCCGGGCCTCGTCCTCCCCAGAGGCCATCTCGCCCGAACGCTCGCTGGTCACCGCGGCGCCGTCACGCTCGCGAGGATCGCTTCGATCCGAGGCTCCACGCGCGGAGGGTAGAACGCTCTTACCTGGCCCGTATACCGGCCTTCGTCTTCGACTTTTTCGCCCTCGCCGTTGCGGCGTTGCCGAGAGCGCACCACTCCTTGACGATCGAGCGCAGCTCCGATGCCCACGCGCCCGCCTGCGCCGCATCGGCGATGCGCATCCGTTTCACGGCCGCCCCCTCAAGATGCGGGTAGCGACCACGCAAACGCCCACCGCGCATCAGCCT
>JANMWW010000205.1:0-5192 GCA_031394155.1 Chloroflexota bacterium
GACGTGGACATGGCGCCGCTTTCGGTCGCGCTTGCATCGCGCGTCTACGGTGAAGGCTTGCGCTCAGACGATCTGACCGCGGTCGGTGCGGCCGCCATCGCTGCAGGGATCTACGACGCATGACCGTGAATGTGGCCGGCCGCTCGATCATCGACCTCGGGGCGCGCGAGAGCATCCTCGACGCAGTCGATCGCGTGCGTGCGGCACCGCCGTCGGACGAGCTCGTGCTCGCGATCGCCGCGGGCGCGCCGGTGTTGCGCAGCCCTGTCTTCCTTGAAGTGCTCCGCCGCGCGGCTGGACCGCGCCGCGTCGCGCTTGTGACAGCGGACGCGAGAGCCCGTTCGCTCGCCGCATCGGTGCACATGCCGGCGTTCGCGAGCACCGCCGCGCTCGAGCGTCACGAGCTCGACGCGACCGAGCCGCTCGGCCCCGCGCGGCGCGCTGCGATCGTTGCGGCTGAGAAGCCGAGGCGTGCTTCGGTGTTGCCCGCGTCGCCGCTGCGCAGAGCCGCGATCCTGGCATCGGTCGCGCTCGTTGCGCTCGTGATCGCCGCGGTCGTTGCGCCGACGGCCACGATCGTCGTCGCGCCGGTCTCGCAACCGCTCGGTCCGCTCGAGTACGACCTGCGCGCCGGACCGAACAGTGCGGACATCAACGCCACCACGCTCGGGCCGGCCAACATCACCGCCAAGGTCACGACGCCCGCGACCGGATCGCGCACTGATGAGACGAAGGCGAAGGGCATCGAGCGCTTCACCAATCAGACGACCTCCGACATCAAGATCGCCAAAGGCACGATCGTGAAGACGCCGGACAACATCCTGTTCATTACGCTCGAGGAGAAGACGCTGCCGAAGAGCGACATCATCATCTTTCCCCCAAGCGTCAAGTTCGGGACGGCCGATGTCTCCATCGAAGCGGTCAACCCCGGCACGAACGGCAACCAGGACGCGAAAAAGATCAATCAGAGCCCGAACCCGACCCAGTTCAGCGTCGAGAACCCCATCGCCACGCTCGGTGGTGACTCGAAGAAGATCGCGATCGTCGTGCAGGCTGACTACGACCTCGCCGCTTCCCGCGCGTCGACGGAGCTGAAGAAGCAGGGCGACGCGCAGGTCGAGCTCTGGAAGAAGCAGGTCACGCAGGATCGCACCGTGTATGGCGTGCTCGTGAGACAGACCGCGATCACGCCGGCGAGCGAAGTGCTGAAGGAGCTCGCCACGGGCGCGACGACGTTCGACATCACCGTGAGCGGCACGGCGACGGGGTACAGCGTCGCCAGTGCGGAGCCCCGGCAGACGACGGTCGATCACCTCGCGACCGCGGCGGACTCCGGCTACGACATCGATAAGGACGGCGCGGTCGTCGAGATCGTCGGGACTCCGTCGGTCGAGGCTGACGGCGTGCACTGGCGCGTCCGCGGGCGCGCCTCGCAGTTCCGTCCGCCCGACGAGGTCGCGATCCGCACTGCCGTCGCCGGGAAGCCGTTCGATGACGTCGCGAAGGTCGTCGAGGATCGCGGCCTGCAGCTCGTGCGCGTTTCGACGTGGCCGGGATGGTGGCCCCGGTTGCCGCTGCTCGGATCACGGATCGTCATCCAGCCCGAGTCGCGTGCGCCGTCGGTGCCCTGAGCGGTGCGGTATCTTGCCCTCGATGTCGGCGACCGGACGATCGGTCTTGCGGTCGGTGAGGAAACGTTCGGTCTGGCTCGACCGCTGACGACCCTCAAACGACGCGGTGTCGCCGCGGACCTCGAAACCCTGCGCAGCATCGTCACGAAGGAGGACATCGGCGCGCTCGTGATCGGGTTGCCCATCACCCTGCAAGGCAAAACGGGGCATCAGGCCAAGCGCGTGCGGACTTTCGCGGAATCGGCACGAGCGCTCGCGCTGCCGATCGAGCTCGTCGACGAACGGTTCACGACCGCAGAGGCCGCGCACCGCGGCGCGACTGATCTGGACGCCGGTGCCGCGGTCGTACTTCTCGAGGACTATTTCTCGGCCAAACGGCGCCAAGGGTGAGCAGGAACGCCGCACCGAGGCAGCAGTTCGGTATTGACCGGCGCGGGCGGCCTCCGCGTCAGCGCTCGAGCGCGGGACCGCTGGTGTTCCTGCTTGCCGTCGGCGTCCTGCTGTTTGCGCTCATCGCGGTCGTGCGGCCCATGGCTGAGGACGCCTTCGTCGCGTACGTGGCCGACCACGACACCCTGCTGCGCCAGGACTTCGTGCGTAGCCTTGTCGCGTCGCGCGTGAGCGGCGAGGTGGATCTCGCGAAGGACGTCCGTGGCGAGACGCGACCGTTCGTCATCTCGCGCGGCGAGACCGCCGGGCAGATCGCGAAACGGCTCGAGTCCGAGGGTGTCGTGCGCTCCGCGCTCGCGTTCGAGTTCGTGCTCTACGAGAAACAGAAGGAGAACGCGCTCCAGTCCGGTACCTACCAGGTCTCGCCCGGTCTCACGCCGCGCGATCTAGCGCGAGTCTTTGAGAAAGCGCCGGGCGATCAGGTCGTGCTCCGAGTTATCGATGGGTGGCGCCTCAGCGAGATCGCGGCCGCCGTCGAGAAGGCCTACCCAAAGATCACCAAGGACGCATTCATCGCAGCCGCGGTCGTCGGCGATCGCAAGAACGGCGTTCTCGAGGGCGCCGATCCAAAGGCATCGCTCGAGGGCGTCCTCTTTCCGGACACGTACTTCCTAAAGCCGGACATCACTGCGGCGGGCATCGTCGACACGCTCTTGAGGGAATTCGAGGATCGCGCTGGCGTGGCTCTTCGTACCGCCGCGGCCCAGCGCAAGATGACGATCTACGACCTCGTGAAGCTGGCGTCGATCGTCGAGCGCGAGGCGCGGGATCGGAGCGAGAGCCCGATCATCGCCGGGGTCTACCAGAACCGGCTCGACATCGGCATGAAGCTCGACGCCGACCCAACGATCCAGTACGCAAAGGGGAACTGGGGCGAGCTCAGCCTCGATGATCTGAAGCTCGCCTCTCCGTACAACACGTATCTCAACCCCGGGCTCCCGCCGACGCCGATCTGCAATCCCGGGCAGGCGGCGCTTCTCGGAGCAGCAACTCCCGCGCATCACGACTTCTTCTATTTCGTCGCGAAGGCAGACGGATCGGGCCAGCATGCCTTTGCGAAAACGCTCGATGAGCAGGAGGCCAATCGCGTCAAGTACGGGAACAAATGAGTGAGGTCTTCCTTCTCGGACACCCGGTGAGCCACTCGCTCTCCCCGGCGATCCACAACGCCGCCTTCAAGGCGCTGAGCCTGCCGCACAAGTACTCGCTGCGCGACGTCACGCCCGAGAAGCTGCCCGAGGCGGTCGGCTCGCTCCGGGGGGAGTCCGCGCTAGGCGCGAACGTCACGGTGCCGCACAAAGAGAACGCGATGCGTCTCGTGGACGAGCTCGGTGAGGAGGCGCGCGCGATCGGCGCGGTGAACACCATCGTGCGGAAGGGCTCGCGGCTTCTCGGCCACAACACCGACGCGTACGGCTTCGAGCGCGCGATCGCCCCGATACCAGTCGCAGGGCGGGTACTTCTGCTGGGTGCTGGTGGAGCTGCACGCGCCTGCCTGCACGTACTGCTGCGTCTCGGCCACGACGTCGCGCTCGCGAATCGGACTCGGTCGCGGGCCGACGAGCTCGCGCACGTCATGGTCGTCGAGGGTCGCCGCGCGCGGGTCGTGGACTGGCCGGTCGCGGGTGACGCGCTCGACGCTGACGTCGTTGTCAACGCGACGTCACTGGGCCTGCTCGGCGAGGACCCTCTTGAGGGCATCGCGCTGCCGCGTGCCGTCGTCGACATCGTGGCCATCGCTGGTGGGACACCGCTCGTCAGGCGGGCGCGGCAGGCTCAAGATGTGATCGTCGTGGATGGCCTTTCGACGCTCCTCCACCAAGCCGTGCGCGCGTTCGAGCTCTGGACCGGGGTCCCGGCTCCGCTCGAGGTGATGCGCGCGGCGCTGACGCGCGCGTCATGAGGTTCCTCACCGCGGGCGAATCGCACGGACCCGGCCTCGTCGCGATCATCGATGGGGTGCCGGCAGCGCTTCCGCTCACCGCGGCCGATATCGATCCCGATCTCCGTCGCCGCCAGCTCGGCTACGGCCGCGGTGCGCGCCAGAAGATCGAGCGCGATGCGGTGACGATCACCGGCGGCGTGCGCCACGGCCGCACAACTGGCGCTCCCGTGGCACTTCAAATACCGAACCGCGATGCCGTGAACTGGGAACGCGTCATGAGCGTCGATCCTGTCGCCGACCCGCCGGCTGCCGTGACGCGGCTCCGGCCGGGCCACGCCGACCTCGCAGGCGCGCTCAAGTACGCGCACGACGACGTGCGCGATGTCATCGAGCGCTCGAGCGCGCGCGAGACCGCGGCCCGCGTCGCCGCGGGCGCGGTGGCGAAAGTCATCCTGCGTCTGGTGGGCATGGAAGTACGCAGCGAGACGCGCGTCATCGGTGAGGTGGAGAGCACGCCGCGCTTCGATAGCGACGCGGTCGAGGCGAGCGAGGTCCGCTGTTCGGACGTCGCGAGCTCCAAGGCGATGATCGAGGCGATCGCGCAGGCTCGTGACGCAGGCGACACGCTTGGTGGCATCGTCGCGCTTTGCGTGAGCGGCGTCGTTCCCGGCCTCGGCGCATCCGCGCAGTGGGATCGCCGGCTCGACGGCCGCATCGCGCAGGCGCTCGCGTCCATCCAGAGCGCGAAGGGCGTCCAGTTCGCCGACGCCTTCGCCGCATCGCGGGAACGCGGAAGCGCGGTGCATGACCCGATCGCCGTCCGCGACGGCCACTTCACGCGAGAGCGCAACCGCGCGGGCGGCCTCGAGGGCGGGATGACGAACGGCGAAGACATCCTTGTGGATGTCGCGTTCAAGCCGATCTCCACCTTGATGAAGCCGCTGCCCTCGGTCGACCTGCGCACGGGCGCAGCGTCGCCGGCGCACGTTGAGCGCAGTGATGTGTGTGTGATCCCAGCGGCCGGTGTCGTCGCCGAGGCGATGCTCGCGTTCGTCGTCGCCGATGCGTTGCTCGAGAAGTTCGGTGCCGACAACGCCGACGACCTCGTTGCGGCGGTCGACCGCTACCGCAAGCGCCTCACCCCGATCGACCAGCGGCGCTAGCCGTGTACCTGTTCCTCGTCGGTCCGCCGGGCATCGGCAAGAGCACGGTCGCGCCGGCCCTCG
>JANMWW010000241.1:0-1574 GCA_031394155.1 Chloroflexota bacterium
TACGTGCGACAGCTCGCGGGTCAGGTCGGCGGAGTCATCAGTTGCGGTGACGAAGACCGCATCGTAAAGGGCGACTTCGATGTGCTCGTCTACGACTGCGGAGGCGCGCGCGTGAATCAGATGAAGGCCAAGGGAACGCTCATCGGCTGGTCGGAGCCGAGCGACGGCGCACTGCTTGGATACCTGTACATGGGCATCCCGAAGAACGCGGTGCACCCGAACGCCGCGAGGCTCTTCATCAACTACATGCTGTCGCGCGACGCCCAGGACCTCATGTACGAGAACGAGTTCGCCGACCTTCACGTCCTGCCCGCATCGAAGACGTTTGCCGAGGTCGATCGAGCGACCAAGTCCGGCGTGAAGTTCTACGAGCTGACGACTGAGGTCATCGAATCCGAAACGAACCGCGCCGGGAAGACGGTGTCAGCGATCCAGGCCGCGCTGCGCGACGCGCTCACGCTAAAGAGGTGACCAGCCCAGCTATAGCCGCGCCGAGCCGCTGACCGCACGCGCTGCACGCTCAGCGCTCGTGAGAAGATCATCCATGCCCCTCCCGTCTGAGGGAAAGGCCGCGATGCCGTAGACGGCGTCGGCGATCAGGCCAGCCGGAGCAATGCCAAGAAGGTCCTGATGGAATCGCGCGAGCACCTGCTTCGCGATGACCTCCGTCCCAGCGGCGTCCGTGTCGGGCAGGACGACAGCGATCTCGTCATCCGCGACACGCGCAGACACGTCTGACTGGCGGATACGGCGTTCAACCGCATCCGCCAGGACCTGGATCACGGTGTCGCCGACGGAGTGGCCGAAGCGCTGGTTCGTCGTGGCGAGGTCCGTCAGCTTGATGACGAGGAGCGCAAGCGCACCGCCGCGTCGTGCCTCACGCGCGATCTCGATGCGGATCGCGAGCTCGAAACCGCGCCGGTCGAGCATGCCGGTAAGCGGATCGCGCAGCGAAACCCGCTTGAGTCTCGCCGCAGCGACCTCTGCTGACCGTTCCGCGCGCTCGGCGCGATCTCGGAGCTCGCCCGTGACGAGTGCTGTCGAGACAAGTGCGACGATCGCCAGGATCGTCGTGCCTCTCTCTGTCTCCTCCATTCCGATGAGCAGCCCGAACGACGCGATAGCGACCGTTGAGAGGGCCGACCACCGGCCAGCGAACACTGCGCCAGCCAAGACCGCGACGAACAGGAGCGGTGTCGCGGCATCGACACGTATGTCTTGGCCGTTTGCCAACCGTGTGAACGTGATGAGGAACGCGCAGAGCGGTCCGAGCGCCGACACCACGACGTCGCGTACGTGTCGCGACCTGTCGACCGCGGTGCGCTCGTCGATGCGTGTCGGTATCGGTTTCAATCTGCCGAGGCTAGCGCAGCCAAAGCGCACGAGCCTGCTACTGGCTCACGCCTCCGTAGATCATGACGCCGTCGCCGCTGCCGAAGAAGTGTTCGTAGACGATCGCGGTGAGGGCAGCACCCGCGCCCCCGTCTATCACGACCGAGTACTGCGCGTCATCCGCCAATCCTGGGACGAAGCGAGGATCGAGCCACACTGCGCCACCCGGCGGCAGCGCGACG
>JANMWW010000286.1:0-2086 GCA_031394155.1 Chloroflexota bacterium
CTCGCGAAGGCGCGTGAGCAATTCGCGCACCGGCATGTGTAACGCGGGCGGAACCTCTTCCTGAAGGTACTGCTCGCTCCAGTCCCAGAGGTAGCGCGTGGGCGAATGGCAATACGCGACCTCGACCGTCGTGTCCGCGAGGCCGATCCCCTTGATGAACGCGCTCGTCGACACGAGCGCGACGTCGACGTCGGATGGCACGCGAAGGCTGCGCGCAGCGCGTGGATAGAGCGGCAGGAGGAGCCGGTGCGCGCCCCCGCCGATCGGGAAGCTCTGCAGCGCGCTTGTGACGATGCGCCAGCCCTCGAGATCGCCGTAGCGGCGACGGTCGTGGAAGAACGTGTAGACCGGTGCATCCGGCCACATTCGGTGCAGCACGTCGACGACGGACTCGGCACCGCCGCGGACTGAGAAGTACTCGTGCGCGAGCGCGAGCTTCATCGTCCGAGCAGCCGCTTTCGGCAGACCAGGGCCGCAAAGACCGGCAGCAGGCGCTGACGGCGCCAGCGCGACGGGTCGAGCAGGAGCCGCCAGAGCCACTCCAAGCCCAGGCGGTGCAGGAAGGCCGGCGGCACGCGCTGGACGCCGGCGAGCTGATCGAAGACGCCGCCCACCCCGATCGCGAGCTTCACCGTGGGCAAGGACGACAGGTTGCGCGCGATCCAGCGCTCCTGCTTCGGCATGCCGTACGCGACGAGCACCACGTCCGGCGCCGCCGCGCGTACCCGGGCGGCCGTCTCCGCGTCGTCGGGCAGGCCCGCGTAGCAACCCGCGATCCGCAGGCTCGGCTCGCGGCCCCGAAGCGCATCCGCAGCGCGCTCGGCCACGCCGGTCGCGGCGCCGAGCAGGAAGACGGACAGGCCGCGAGATGCGAGCTGCGGCACGAGGCGGTCGACGAGCAGCCGCCCCGCGACACGGCGGAGGCCGTCCCCCAGCAATCGCGATCCGACGACGACACCGGTCCCATCGGCCACCACCACGTCCGCCTCGCGCGCGACAAGCGCGACCTCCGGGTCGCGGCGCGCCAGCATCACGAACTCGGGGTTGGCCGTGATCACGAACGTGCGCTCGCCGCGATCGAGGCGATCCAGGATGCAGGCTGCGGCGCCCGCGAGGTCGAGGCGATCAAAACCGACACCGAGGACGTCGACGCGCTGCGGCACGCGGGTAACGCTAGTGGACGGCGATAAGGCTCCGCCGGAAGAACGGCAGGTGCTCGAGCGCGATGCCGGTGCCCTTGGCCACGCAGTACAGCGGGTTCTCGGCGACGTAGCAGGCCACGCCCGTGACCTGCGTCATGAGCTTGTCCATGTTGCGCAGCAGGGCGCCGCCACCGGAGAGGACCATGCCCTTGTCGATGACGTCCGAAGCGAGCTCCGGCGGGGTCTCCTCGAGCACGGCCTTCACCGCGCCGATGATCTGTTGCAGCACGGGATCCATCGCTTCGGTGATCTCGTTGCTGCCGATCGTGATGGTGCGTGGAAGGCCGGCGATCAGGTCGCGGCCCCGCACTTCCATGGTGAGCTCAGGGTCCATCGCGAGAGCCGAGCCGATCTGGATCTTGATGTCCTCTGCGGTGCGCTCCCCGATCATCAGGTTGTAACGCTTGCGAACGAAGTTCGCGATCGCCTCGTCGAGCTTGTTCCCCGCAGCGCGCACGCTGCGCGACACGACGATGTTGCCGAGCGAGATGACCGCGACCTCCGCGGTACCGCCACCGAGTCCGATGATCATGTTGCCGCTGGGACCCTGGATGGGAAGGTTCGCGCCGATCGCGGCGGCGAGAGGCTCGGGGATGAGGAACGCCTCGCGCGCGCCGGCTCGGAGCGCCGCGTCCTTCACGGCGCGCTGCTCGACGCTCGTGCCGCCGGACGGGATGCAGATCATGAGCTGCGGGTGGAAGATGCGGATGCGGCCGCAGACCTTGTCGATGAAGTGCTTGAGCATGTACTCGGTGATGACGTAATCCGCGATCACGCCGTCGCGCATCGGCTTCTGCGCGTGGATGTTCCCGGGCGTGCGCCCGAGCATCTGGCGGGCCTCTTCACCGACGGCGACGATGTGCGGGCGGTTGCTGCGCTCATCG
>JANMWW010000292.1:0-3287 GCA_031394155.1 Chloroflexota bacterium
TCGCCGCGTGGGAGGAGACCGTTCCGCCGCGCGCCGAGAACGTCCTGGCGACGGGAGAAGACCTGAAAGACAACGCCGATATCGACAGCTTCAACGCGAAGGTCGCCGACGCGACGCGCGAAACGCCGATCGACGATCTCAAGACGCGTCTCGCGCGCTCACACGCTGCGATCGTCGAGCTGGTTCGATCGTTCGAGGGACGCGACGTACCCGAGCTTGCGCGGAGGATCGTGGAGTGGAACACCACCGAGCACTACCCCGATCACTTCGCCGACCTCGGCGCATCGATCAAAACGGCGAAGGATCTGGCTGCGGCGGTGAGCGCTGGCTGGATCAACTTCCGCCTGGCGATCACGTCGCTGGGCGCCTCGGCGCAGCAGGCGAAGACGTCGTCCGGCTGGACCTACAAGGACCTGATCGCGCACGCCGCGGGCTGGGAGGCCCTGACGGCGCGACGGATGGGCGAGTACCACGCGACCGGAGCGACGACCGACCCGGACGGCACGGCGGACGAGCTCAACGCGCGCTTCGTCGCGGCGTCGCAGGGGAAGGATGCTCGGGCCGTGCTTGCGGATCTTGACGAGGCCCACGCGAAGCTCGTCGCCGAGATCGAGAAGCTCACGCCGGAGCAGCTGCGGGCGAAGGACGCCGATGGCGACGAATGGGCGATCTCGGTGACCGCGGGCAACACCTACGGCCACTACGCCGAGCATCACACCGAGCTCTTCGCCGCGGTGCCGAAGCGCCCAGCGGAGCTGATCGAGCGCATGCGCGAGGGCTGGCGCCCGCTCCGCCGCGCGCTCGCGCGCGCTGGGAATTCCCGGCTCGGTGAGAAGACGGCGTCCGGCTGGACGGCGAAGGCCATGGTCGCGCACCTCGCGCACTGGCTTGAATTGCTCGAGGAATCGCTGCCCGAGCGTCTCGCGGGCCGCCGCGGACCGATCCGCGAGGCGCAGGCCGAGAACGATCGCATCGAGGCCGAAGCGGCGACGCTGTCCGCGCGCGCGGTCACCAAGCGGCTCGACGATGCGTACAAGAAGGTCGTCGACATCGTGCAAGCGCTGCCGGCCGACGAGGACGTGCACTTCATGGCGATCCGGCTGATCGCGGGCGAGAGCTACGGCCACTTCGTTGAGCATCTCGCGGAGATCGAGCCCCTCGTTCCGAAGACCACCGCGGCTGTGCTGAAACGGTTCGACGACACCTGGACTGTCTTCCGCGGCCGCGTGCGCGAGATCGGCCGCGCGCGCTTGATGACCGCGACGCCATCGGGTTGGCTGTACCGCGACATGTGCGCGCACGCGGCCAATTGGATGCAGCAGGCTGTCGCAGAGCTCGAAGGCGGGTTCAAGGCATGGAATGCCGAGACGATCCAGGCGGAGAACGAGCGCGCCGTCGAGGCGCACCGCCTGGTCGGCGCCGAAGCGATGCTCGACGAGCTCGACACGTCGTGCAAGCGCGTGCGCGAGGCGATCGCGAAGGTCAGCGACGAGCGCATGGCCGCGAAGGCCGCCGGCGTTTTGCCGTTCTACACGTACCTGCACTGGGAAGAGCATCTGCACGAGGACCTCGGGGGCGCAGAGTGAAACGGCCGATACGCGTCGTTGTCGCGAAGGCCGGTCTCGACGGTCACGACCGCGGCGCGAAGGTCGTCGCGCGTGCGCTGCGCGACGCTGGGATGGAGGTCATCTACACCGGCGTGCATCAGACGCCGGAGCAAGTCGTCGAGACCGCGCTCCAGGAAGATGTCGACGCGGTCGGCATCAGCCTGCTGTCAGGCGCGCACAACTACATCTTCCCGCGCGTGGCTGAGCTCATGAAGCAGAAGGGCATGTCCGATGTCCTGCTCTTCGGGGGCGGGATCATCCCCGAGGCGGACGTCCCCGGCCTCGCGAAGGTCGGCGTTGAGCGCGTTTTCCCGCCGGGCGCGAGTCTGGACGAGATCGTGCGGTATCTGACCGAGGCAGTGGGGAAGAAGCGAAGGGTCGGGGTCTAAAGAAGGAGGCGAGGCATGTCGATCTTTGGTGGCGGCAAGAAGGACACTCGGCCTGTGGACGAAGGGCTCGCGCATCTGCTCGGCACCGATGAGAACACCGCGATCGAGTTCTGGAAGAAGCGGTTCAAGATGACCGCGAGCGTGCCGAGCGAGGTCGCGCGCGTCGGCGCGCTCACGCCGCAGATCCGCCAGCTCGTGCGCATCGACAACGTCGACGAGCGCAAGCGCCTGACCCGCGCGCGCATCATCGCTTTCGCGCAGCTCTCCCCGGAAGACCGTCAGACGCTCGCGGCCGCGCGCCGCAAGGCGTTCGAGGTCGACCCGGCGGTAATGAAAGCAGATCAGGAGCTGGTCGATCAGCTCCTGCCGACGCTCGACGAGAAGGTGCGTGCCGCATATCCGAGCCCCGGCCACACCACGTGAACTTCGGCTACCGCGACGACCAGATCCTCGTCCGCGACACCGTGCGCGAGTTCGTGCGCACGCGGATCGTGCCGAACGCGGATGGCTGGAGCGAGAAGGGCGAGTTCCCAATGGAGCTGCTGCCCGAGCTCGCGTCGCTGGGCCTCACCGGCCTCGCGGCACCGACAGAGCTCGGCGGCGCGGGCCTCGACATGCTCACGATTTCGCTTGTCATGGAGGAGCTCGGCGCGGGCGACGGCTCGATCGCCTTGACGCTCGCGGCGCACAACAGCCTCTGCATCGGCCACCTCCTCGTCGCCGCGAGCGACGAGCAGAAGCACCGCTGGATCCCGCCGCTGGCCTCGGGCAAGCACCTCGGCGCGTGGGCGCTGACCGAGCCGAGCTCGGGATCGGACGCCATCGCGGTGCAGAGCACCGCAAAGAACGTCGGTGAGGGTTTCGTTCTCAACGGGACGAAGCAGTTCATCACCAACGCTAGCGTCGCCGGGTTCTTCGTCGTCAACGTGGGAAGCGGTCCGCGAAAGATGTCGGCGTTCGGCATCACGAAGGATGCGAACGGCATCCGCGCCGGCAAACGCGAGCGCAAGATGGGACTGCACGCGTCGGACACGTCGCAGCTCGTGCTGGAGGACTGCCGCGTGCCGGTGACCGATCTGATCGGACGCGAGGGCGACTCGTTCAACGACGTGAAGAAGGTCCTCGACCGTGGGCGCATCGGCATCGGCTCGCTCGCGATCGGGCTCGGTCGCGCCTCGCTCGAGACCGCGATCGCGTATTCCAAAGAACGCAAGCAATTCGGCAAACCGATCGCGGAGTTCCAGATGATCCAGTGGAAGCTCGCGAAGGCGCGCACCGAGCTGGACGCAGC
>JANMWW010000386.1:0-1700 GCA_031394155.1 Chloroflexota bacterium
TCGGCGACGGTCTGGCGCAAGCCGGAGGCGGCACGGCCTTGCTGGCGAAAGCGGCCCAAGAGGTCGCCCGCCGGATGGGCGCCGGCGCCGCTTCGATCATGGTCATCGAGGGCGACCGCCTGCGATTGCGGGCGTCCTTTGGTCTGCCGAGCGAGGTTCGCGTTGGGCGCGAGCAGCGCGTCGGCGAGGGCATCGCCGGTTGGGTCGCAGCGAACGGCGAGAAGATCGTGCTGCGGGGCCGCGTCGACGACGAGCGCTTCCGCGGTAGCGATCCCGAGGCCGGCGAGTCGGTCGTGGTGCCGCTCCGCGAGGGCAACGACATTCTCGGCGTCCTGAATGTGAAACGACCCGATGTCCCGGACGGCTTCTCGGACCGGCACGAGCTGCTCGACGCGATCGCAGGGGACATCGGACGCGCCCTCCGCGCCATGAGCGTCGTGTCGGATCTCGAGCGCGACCGCGCCGACGCCGTTGCGTACGCCGACGTTGCCTGCGCCGTCGCGGTCGGGGACGTGAACGGCGCGCTCCATGCCGCGCTCGCGCTCGGTCACCATGCGGCGGCGGTCCGATCGGCGGGTGGCAGCCCGATCGGCGTCCAGTTCGTCGAGGGCGACACCGAGTGCCGAGACGCGGCGCTGTCCGCGAGCGAGACGGCTCGCGGCGAAGCGCCCGGTGGCGCGGGCGTCGGATTCGCGCGCCACGGCGCGTCGTATCGGGAGGAGGAGTCGGAGCTGGCGCAACGCGTTGCGGACACGCTCGCGCTCCTCGGGCGCACGCCCGGAGAGGAGCCACACGTGCCACCGCCGGTCGCGCCCGCGGCCGCGCTCCGCGTGCTGGCCATCGAAGATCACCCGGTCATGCGCCTCGGGGTGCGCGCGATGCTCGAGCGCGAGGGCTTCGCCGTCGCCGGCGCGACCGCGACGTGCGGCGAGGCGCTCGGCATGCTTCACGACGCGCGACCAGACGTCGTGCTCCTCGATCTGCGGCTCCCTGACGCCACCGGCGCCGAAGCGGTGATCCGTCTGCGGGAGGCGGACGCGACCTTGCCGATCGTCGCGTTCAGCGTTGACCGGACGCCCGCACTGGTCCGCGCGGTCCTGCGTGCCGGCGCAAGTGGGTATGTAACAAAGGACGCGCCGATCTCACGTCTCGTCGCTGCGCTCCATGCTGCTGCCGCGGGACTCGTCGCGCTGGGGCCCGACGAAGCGATCGCGGCTGCGACGACACTTCCAGCGGAGCAGCCCCGATCGGAACCGAGTGGTCCGAATGGGGATGAC
Organism: Chloroflexota bacterium; assembly: GCA_031394155.1. GTDB lineage: Bacteria > Chloroflexota > Limnocylindria > P2-11E > P2-11E > CF-39. The sequence continues at coordinate 1,278 of JANMWW010000386.1, forward strand.
CGTCTCGTACATGCCGCGCCGGAGCCTGCCGGCAGCGCCGCCGGTGAGACCGCGCACGAGAACCTGACGCCGCGCGAGCTCGAACTCCTCCGGTACATGGCCGAGGGCTACACGAACAAGGAGCTGGCGCGCGCCATGGTGCTCGCCGAGGACACCGTGAAGAAGGCCGTTCAGACGCTGATCGCGAAACTCGGCGCGGCCGACCGCACCCACGCCACCGTGATCGCACTGCGTACCCACCTGATCGACTAGGACCGATCGGCGGGGCGCAGCCCCATTCGTACCCCTACTTGTTGTGCACGGATGGGTATCGCTCAGTGAATCTCCACTGATCGCCTTTGTTATGGCTAATCCGTCCTCGCACGAACGGGTACTCCAAATGTGCCTGTATGGGGATTAACCCCGGAAGCGAGCGGCCCCACA
>JANMWW010000002.1:0-1954 GCA_031394155.1 Chloroflexota bacterium
CTTGTCGCGCGCGCGCGCAAGATCCAGCGGTTCCTCGCGCAGCCACTGTTCGTGGCGAAACAGTTCACCGGGCTCGAGGGCGTCTACGTGAAGGTCGCGGACACGGTTCGCAGCTTCAAGGAAGTGCTCGAGGGCAAGCACGACGATCTGCCCGAGCAGGCGTTCTTCAACGTCGGGACGATCGAGCAGGCGCGCGAGAAGGGCGAGCGGATGGCCAAGGAGTCCTAACGTGAAGAAGTTCGCCGGAGAGGTCACGATCAACTAGTGGGAATTCACCTCGAGGTCATCACGCCGGAGCGCAAGGTCTACGAGGACGACGTGGACATGGTCATCGCGCCCGGCAGTGAGGGCTACCTCGGGATCTTGCCCCACCATGCGCCGCTTCTGACCGCGCTCGGCCCCGGCGAGTTCCGGGTCAAGAAGGGCGGTATCGAAGAGGTATTGGTTGTTTTTGGCGGTTTCATGGACGTCCGCGCCGACAAGGTCGTCGTCCTGACCGAGGCGGCCGAGCCGGTCGAGGAGATCGACGCACAGCGGGCCCAGGCGGCCCGGCAGCGCGCCCAGGAGGTCCTGCAGGCCGGACCGATGTCGGCGGCCGACGAGGCGCGGGCGCGCGCTTCCCTCCAACGGGCACTTGTGCGGATCCGGGTCAGCGAGCGGAGGCGCCGCCGCCCGTAGCGCTTTCACCTCGTCATTCGATACGCTTTGGACGCGCTGTCTCTCGGTAAGGACATGACGCGTCGCGCGTTGGGTGGGAAGTTGAGGCTGTTCGCGGTTCTAGCGGCGAGCATGATCGTGCTCGCGTCGTGCGGCAGTGCGCGGTTCGTCGCACCGGCGCCATCCGGTGCATCTGCCGCGTCGCCCGCGCCGTCGGCGAGCCCGAGCGCTGCCGTTGTCCTGCCGCCGCAGCCGACTGCCACGCCGGAGATCCGCCTGTACGACAAGCTGCGCGTCTTCGTCGCATCCGAGTCGACCGACCAGGTGTGGGTCATGGAAGCGAAGCCCGACGCATCGTTCGAGATGGTCACGAAGATCCCCGTCGGGCGCATGCCGCATCAGATGGCCGTCTCGCCCGACGGCAAGTACGTCGCGGTGAACAATCGCATGGCGAACTCCACCTCGATCATCGACCCGATCTCGATGAAGGAGATCGCGCGGGTGACGGTGGGGAAGCAGCCCCACGGCATCGCCTGGGCACCAGACGGCAAGACGCTCTACGTCGCGCACGAGAAGGACACCTACATCGCGGCGCTCGAGGCCGGCACCTGGAAGAACACGCCGCTCATGGTCGGCGTAGCGCAGCACGTGCTCACGATCAGCCCGGCGCGTCCGAGCGAGCTGTGGTTCACCGTGACGAACTCCACTGAGAACGACCATCTCCGCGTCATCGACACCGTGACCAAGCAGATCACCAAGGTGAAGATCAACGACGTCCACGACGCGTACTTCACGCCGGACGGAAGCGAGATCTGGTCGAGCAGCAGCGGCTTCCTCACCCAGCCCTCGGACCGCATGGTCATCTACGACCCGAACGAGCGGAAGGTGAAGCAGGAGATCCATTTCACCGGCCACTATCCGTTCCACACGCTGAAGCCACTGCAGGACGGGATGTACGCCCCTGCCGACACGACGTTGATGGTCCTCACCGACCACCTCGGGCCGTCGCTGCTGTGGGTGGACTGGCGCGAACGGCACATCGTCGCCGAGACGAAGCTGGGCCAGCAGCCGTTCCATTCGACGTACGACCCTGAAGGGGATCGCATCCTCGTCACGACGAACCTTGATGGCATGGTGAACGTGATCGACTTCCACACGCATCAAGTCATACAGAAGATCCCCGTCACCAAAGCCCACGGGATCGTGAGCGTCGGCATCCGCGGCACCTAGCGCGACAGAGTCGCCGAGCGTCGCGCGAAGGGTCGTCTAGCGCCGGTCGCGTCTCTCGGCTCGGCTA
>JANMWW010000007.1:0-4030 GCA_031394155.1 Chloroflexota bacterium
TCAGCCCAACGGCATCGAGCTTCTGCCATGAGGCCGCGCCGTCGCGCGTCCGCCAGAGCGTCGTCGCCTGCGTCTGACAGTGCGCACTCGATGGCGCTCGCTCGAGGAGCCAACCGTCCCGATCGTTGACGAACGCAATGCCGCCTGACGTTCGTCCGCTCGGCAGCGAACGCTCGACCCACGTCGAACCCCGGTCGAGCGAACGGAAGAGATGGTCGACGCTCACGAGCATCCACACGACGCCACTGCCAGCGGCCGCGAGCTCCGCAGAGTTGGGCAGCGGGATCGGTGAAGCGCTCGACGAGACGGCGGGCGACGGTGTCGCGCCGCGCGGTGTCGGCGTCGAGCTCGGCGTGGCTGTCACGGGCGCGGTTTGCGTTGGTGAGGCGAGTGCGGCACTGCCGCACGACACGAGCGTGATGCTCAAGAGGCAAACGATCAGCTTCTTCACCAGAACCATCATGCCCGCATCGTCGAGCGACGCAATCCGCGCTGTGCGCGCCAACGCGTACGCGCGGCGTAGGACTTAGACCTCGAGCTCGAGCCCTTCGCGCGCGACGAGCACCTCGAGGCCCGGTGACAGTTCGCGTGCGGTGTGCTGCGCTTCGCGGCCGATGTGGTCGAGCGCGTCATCGCTCCGGTCGGGATCGTGGTGATAGAGGATCAGCCGCTTCACCTTGGCTTTGACGGCGACATCGATGGCGCTCGCGATCGTGGAGTGCCCCCACGTGGGCTTGTAGTCGCTCTGGATGAATTGCGCGTCGTGGATGAGCGTGTCGGCTCCCGCCGCGAGGGCAATGACTGGATTCGTCTTGCCGCTGAACGAATCCTCGGTGTCCGTCGCGTACACGACCGACCGTCCATCGGCCTCGATGCGATAGGCAAGGGCGGGCGCGGGGTGGTAGATGCGCGCGGCCTGCACTCGGTAGCGGCCGATGCGCTCATCCGACCCGTGATGCAGCTCGCCGATCTGCAGCTTCGCGGGAAGGTCGTCGATGTCCACCGGAAAGAACGGGTCGTCCATGCCCATCCCGAGCAGCTCCTTCAGCGGGCGGGATTGCTCCGGTCCGCGGATACGGAGCGTGCTGTTCGGGTCATACGCCGGTCGGAAGAAGGGGATGCCCTGGATGTGATCCCAGTGCAGGTGCGACAGCAGCAGATCGATGGAGAAGGGCCCTGCGCTGTGCCCGTTCATCAGCGCGATGCCGAGTTCTCGCAGGCCCGTCCCGGCGTCGAGGACCAGGAGCGAGCCCGTCGAGTCACGTACCTCGACGCATGAGGTGTTGCCGCCGTAGCGGACGGTGTTCGGGCCGGGTGTCGGGATCGAGCCGCGCGTGCCCCAGAAGCGGATGTGCACCTAGGGCTTCGCCTCGGCCTGCACCGCGTCGCGCTCCGACAGCGCGCCTGCTGCCCCGCCGACGCTGCCCATGCCACGATCGCCTGGCTTCGGCCAGGTGCCCTTGAGATCCTCCAGGCGCTTCGTCAGCTGCGGCAGCGCGCGGTGAACGGCCTCCATCACTTTCGGGTCGAGATGGTCGCCGGCCATGCCATCCATGATCTCCAGCGTCTTGTCGAGGTCGTAGGCCGGCTTGTAGTAGCGCGGAGCGGTGAGCGCGTCGAAGACGTCGGCCGCCGCGACGATGCGCGCTCCGATGTGGATCGAATCGGCCTGCAGGCCATTCGGATATCCCTTGCCATCCATACGCTCGTGATGCTGCGCCGCGATCATCGGGACCTCGCGCATGTCGTGCGGGAACTTGAGGTGCTGAAGGAACTCCCCGGTCATCTCGGCGTGCGCCTTCATGTACTCGAACTCGGCATCGTCGAGCTTCCCCGGCTTCTGCAGGAACTGGTCGCGAACGCCGATCTTGCCGTAGTCGTGCAGGAGGGCCGCAGCTTGGATCCTTTCGAGTTCCTTGCCGCGCATCCCCATCGACCGTCCGATGACCGCCGCGTACTGCGTGACGCGCTGGCTGTGGCCGGCGGTCTGCTGATCGCGCGCGTCGATCGTGACGGCGAGGGTCTCGATGAGGCTCAGCCACAGGCGCTTCTGCTCGGCGACGAGCATCGCGTTCTCCACGGCGACCGCAGCGGATGCGCCGAGCGAGGCCAGGGTCTCTTCGTCGGTGGAGGTGAAGGGGCCGCCGCCGTGCTTGTTCACGACCTGGAACACGCCGATGACGCGTCCTTCATTTCCCTTCATCGGGAAGGTGATGAGGCTCTTGGTGTGGTAGCCGCTCACCTTGTCGGGCTCCGGATTGAAGCGCGCGTCCTGGTACGCGTCCGGCAGGTTTATCGCTTGGCCCGTCTGAGCGACCGCGCCGGCGATCCCGAGCCCGACCGGGATGCGGATCTCATCGGTCCCCAGCGCCACGCGCGACCACAGCTCATTGCGCTCGCGATCCACGACGAAGATCGTCGCGCGATCAGCCGCGAGCAATCCGGCCGTCGCCTCGGCCATCGCCAGCAGCAGTGCGTCGAGGTCCGTGACCGACATGAGCCTCCGGGTGATGTCGAGGATCACCTCGAGGCGCTGGCCCACGCTGCGGCGCTCGACGCCCGTGCCGCGGCGCTCCGCATTCTTGCGGCGCTCGACACGCTCGCGCGCCGTCATACCCCGCCGAGCTTTTCGATCATCGGCGCGACCGTGTCGGCGACCTGCTCGAGCAGCATCTGGTCGCGGCGCTCGAACGTGCCGTCGCGCTTGTTGAGCGCCTGGATCACGCCGACCGGACGCCCGACGCTCCCCCACACCGGGACCACCAGCATGTTCAGCGTGCGGAAGCCGGTGCGCATGTCGATGTTGCGATCGAAGCGCGCATCGGCGTAGGCATCGGGCACGTTGATCGTCTCGCCCGTGAGCGCGACCTGGCCCGCGAGCCCTTGGCCGATCGGGAGACGGATCTCGGTCTGCGTGCGCTGCGCGACGCGGGCGCGCAATTCCTTCGCCGCGCGATCGACGACGTACACGGTGCAGCGCTCGGCGTCGACCGCCTGCGAGCACAGGTCCACGAGCCCCTTGAGGTAGGCGTCGCGATCCCGCTGGACCGAGAGGTGGCTCAGCTTCATCTGGATCAGGGCGACTTTCTCGTCGAGCACCGCTTAGTGATACCCCGCCACGGCCGCGCGCGTAACTTGGGCCTCCGGCGGCGCCGCCGGATTCGGGTTGGCGGTCTGTCCGACGCGGTTGATCTGGTAGCACCGGACGGCCTCGCCGCGTCCTTTTACGGCGATGGCGCCGAGGTCGATGGCCTCGACATCGTCGCCCAGGGCCGCGAGCGTGTCGGCGCTGCAGGCCACCTGGTCGCGGCGCGCGATGTCCGACGACGTGAGCCGAGAAGCGACGTTCGCAGTATCACCGATCACCGTGTACTCCATGCGGCCTTTCGCCCCGAGGAAGCCCGCCACGACCGAGCCGCTGTTGATGCCGAAGCCGAATGAGACGTCGGGCCCGCCCTTCGCGCGCTCGGTCTGGATGAACGTCTGCATCTCGAGAGCGCACTCGACGGCCTTGCGCGCGTGATCCCTCACCTCGATCGGCGCGTTCCAGATGACCATGATGTTGTCGCCGTTGTACTTGTTCACGGTCCCCGAGAAGCGATTCACGACGTCGACCATACCGTCGAAATAGCGGTTGAGATGACCGAGCAGCGTGGACGGACTCATGCCCTCCGACATCGTCGTGAAGCCACGGATGTCGCCGAACAGAACGGTCACCTGACGATCCTCACCGCCGAGACCGAGCTGGCCCGACTCCTCTTTCTCCATGATCGTGCGCGCGACCGATGGCGTGACGAAGCGGCCGAAGGTGCTCTGCGTGCGATTCACCGCGCTCCGCTCCTCGACCAGGAGATAGCCGAGTGCCACCACCCACCAGAACGCCGAGGGTATGACGTAGCCGATCGAGGGGACTTCCACCGGGCCGTTGCCCACATCGCCGCTCGTCTGCAGGCCGAAGAGCACGTATGAGGCGCCGGCGTACACGACCAGGAGCCCGAGTGCCGCGAGCAGGCCGACGAGACGCCAGCGG
>JANMWW010000018.1:0-2239 GCA_031394155.1 Chloroflexota bacterium
ATCGTCGCGAACATCATCGTGGCCATCGCGCTGGCGCTGGGGACGCCGTTCTTCATCGTCTTCGGCGCGCTGTCGGATCGGTTCGGACGCAAGAAGATCATGATGGCCGGCAATCTCATCGCCGCGCTGTCGTATTACCCGATCTACAGAGCGATGGCCGCGTACGCGGTGCCGTTGAACGCACCCATGCTGACCCTGCTCGTATTCATCCAGGTAATCTTCGTGACGATGGTCTACGGCCCGATCGCCGCATTCCTCGTGGAGTACTTCCGCGCGAAGGTGCGCTACACCTCGCTCTCGATCCCGTACCACTTCGGAAACGGATGGTTCGGCGGTCTGCTTCCGCTCACCTACACGGGCCTCGTCGGCGCGACGATCCCGATCGCCGCGTCCTACGTACCGTGGCTCGGCATCTTCGATCTCCGCAGCATGAACACCACGAACGACCCGAACGGCAACATCTACCTCGGTCTCGCGTACGTGATCACGGTCGCGCTCATGACCGTGGTCGTCGGCACCCTGTTCCTGAAGGAGCCGAAGAACGTAAAGATCTGGTCGGAAGTTGGTGGCGAAGAGCCCGGCATGGTCACGGAGGCGACTCCGGCCGACTGACAGAGTCGACGCGCAACCAGGAAGGCCCGCCTCTCCGTTCGAGGGGCGGGCCTTCGCGTATGGACGTCTCGTGCAGGTGTTCTAGGGCGAGCTGTCGACATCCGTAGAGAAGGTCTTGCCGTCCGCGGTCACGAAGAAGGCAAGGAACTTCGCCGGCGTGCTTCCCTTGTTCCAGATCTGCAGCGGCGTGTCCGCGTTGATCGAAGCTCCTTCGCCCTTGTTGAGGGTACGCGCGGCGGCGCCCTTCACGTGCAGCTCGACGTTGCCTTCGAGTACGACGATCGTCTCGAGCCCCGCGTGCGTGTGAGCTGCGGTCCGGCCGTTCGGCTGAACAGTCACGGCTCGCAACCCCAGGCTGTAGGCGCCATCAGTCATTGCGGGTAGGTCCGGCCCCGCATAGAGCTCTTTTTGGCCGGGGAAGATGGGTGCGGCGGTACGTGCGGCATTGGCACGGATGCTGATGTAATAGAAGAGGTTCGCGGTCGTGGCGAGATTGTCATGTGTGTGCGACACATCGGCCCCAACGAACGCAGCCTCGTTCGCCTTCAGGTCCTTTGTCTGCCCGTCCGCGATCAGCTGCGTCGTTCCCTGAACGCCGTACACGAAGCCGGCGATGTGCGCATGCGTCAGCGTTCCAGCCGCGGGTTGGGGCAGCTCGTTGTACTGGACGTACAGCGTTCCTTTGGGAAGCGCGGCGATCTTTCCGTCGCCCATGTTCACGGTCACGGCGCCTTCGGCCTTTGCGCTCGCGATAGCCGCCGCCGTCGCGGTGGGTGACGCCGCGGGCGTTGCGGGTGCGCTGCACCCGGCGACGACGAGCGACGCCGCCGCCAAGAGTCCGATAAAGCCAGGTGATCTCATGCGGGTGTCCTCCATGCGCTTGCGCGTCGGCGAGCCTAGCAGCAGCGCCTGCGCTGACGACCGTTTCGTCAGCCGTGGGCGGCGGTTGCTACTTGCGGCGGCCGGGATCCGAGAGGCGCTCGCTTCGCGCGGCGAAAGCCTGGTCTTCATCGAGTCCGGTGCGCGCGTTCCAGGATTCCCAACCCTCCCAGCCCGCGCTCCAGATCATGTAGCAGACGGTGAGGCTCGCTCCGAGGATGCAAAAAGTCGCCGCGAGCAGGAGCAGCGCGCCCCCGGGGTCGCCCCCCTCGGGTAGTGGCATCAGCTGAGGGTACCCCGGCGCCTATTCGAGATAGCGCTCGAACGTGACCCAGCGTTTCGCGATGACGAGCGTGATCGCCGCCAAGATGAGGAGGACCAGCGAGAGGACGTACGTGCGAGCGCCGCCCCCGACCAGGATGAGTGTGGCAACGCTCACGAAGATCAGCGGCACGAACAGGGCGCCGTTCAGATTGTTCGCCGAGCGGAAATCCCGCGCCAAAAGCGTCAGCAGGAGACTCATCGCCGTCGAGCAGACGACGGCCGCAACGAAGGGCGCGAGCAGCGCGGGTATGGTCGACGCGCTTGCGACACCAAGCGTGAGCAACAGCGCGAGTACGACCGCGATGTACGGCAGGCCGACGAGCGCGGTCACAACGAGGACCATCAGCAGCTTTGCCGCGAGGATCTCCGTCACGCTCACCGGCAACGACACGAGGAGCTCCAGCGAACGGCGCTCGCGCTCGGC
>JANMWW010000020.1:0-2354 GCA_031394155.1 Chloroflexota bacterium
CAGCTCGCGCAGATACGAGACGCGCGAATAGGACGAGAGGTCGGGTCGCAGATCGACCATGCGCTGCGCCGCGGCGATGGCCTCTTCGTAGCGGCCGAGCTCGACGTACGCGTCCGTGAGCACGCCGTACACCGCCGGCCGCGCCGGGGCGGCGGCTTGCGCGACCTCGCCCCAATTCAGCGCCACGGCGAAGTCGTGCCGCGAGAGCGCGAGATTGCCGGCGGTCACGGCGACATCCGGGTCGCGGGGCGCGAGCGCCGCGGCACGGTCGAGCAGCTCGCCGGCACGGGCATACAACCTCGGGTCGTACGTTTCGCGGACTCGCAGGAGCAGCGCCGACGCGAGTGCCGCCATCGCCTTCGCGTCGTTCGGTCGGTCTGCGAAGCGCGCCTCGGCGCTCGCGACAGCCTTCTCGCCGTCGGTCCGCGGATCGAGGAGGCGCTCGACCGCCGCGGAAAGGTCGGCCACGTCGGTGCGCGTGACGGCGAGGAGTCCGCTGAAGAGGACGACGCACGACGCGAACACGGCGAGCGCGAGTCCGGCGCGCCTCACGGGAGCACGAGCTTTGCGCCTGCCGCCGAGACGCGCTCGCCGAGGGTGCACGTCGCTGTCTGGAGCGACTCGCCGTGATCGGCGAGCGTCCCGTAGCTGAAGGTCGCGAAGCCGTCGGGTCCCGCGACGCGGTCACCGACAGTCACGGTCGCCCCGGACGGGCGACGGACGACCAGATCACAACGCGACGCTGGTGTGGTCAGCACGGTCACCGAGCCGTCCATCGACGCGGTGACCGCGACGAAGTAGCTGGGCAAAACAAGGCCGGCCGGCGGTCGCGTGCCAAGCATCGGGATGCCATTCGACTCCGGGGCCATCGTTCCCACGGGCGATGACGCAGGTTCGGTCGCCGTACCGCAGGCCGCACAGAGCGCGAGGAAGAGCACGAGCGCCGCGCGAACGCCGGGGAGCTTTCGCTCCCCGGCGTTGAATGACGGAATAGCCATTCGTTCGCGCGTCATGTCGGCTACGGAGTGACCGGCTCGAGCCGGTGCCCTGGGATCGTGTGCGTAAAGCCGCTCGTCGGCGAACCGACGTACGGGAACGCGGCGAGGAAGCTCACGTCGTTGACGTTCACGCCGTCACCGAGCTGGTTGTTCGGTGCGACGTTCTGCGCGGGCGTGAAGGGAGTGCCGCCCGCGACGGCCTGGAGCGCGATGTCGACGACGTCGTCGATGAGGCGCCGACCGTTCGGGAAGCCCTGGTTGTCGCCACCGAGCACGCCCATGCGGTTCGGTGTCGCGGTGACCGGGGTGGCCACGTTGAGCCGCAACTGCTCAGAGGCTTTCACACCCGCGGGCTTGTTGAGCCCGGGGATGCCGGTGAGGAAGATCGCCACGAGATCGTTGCGCGGGGTCGGGGGAACGGTGATGCCGTAGATCGCGTGGAGCAGCCGCGCGGCCTCGGGGTCCGTGACCCCGGCGAGGAACTGGCCGTCATCCTTCGGCTCAGACGAGTTCCAGAGGTCCTTCGCTGCGAGCGGCACGACCACCTCGTTCACGAGGGGCGCACCGAGGCGAGAGATCTGGACCCACGGTCCGTTGTTGTTCGCGGTGCCATCGCCGTTCAACACCCTGACCTTCTGGCGATAGGCGGTGGTCCAGCCACCGATGACCGCGAACGGGGCGCTCGCGTCGGTCGGCGCGCTCGCGTTGTTGGTGAGCTTGTTGATCGGGATCTGTAGCGCGATCGAGAGAACGTTGTATCCGGACAGATCGTCCTTGCCGCCGCCCTTGTTGCCAGGCGCGCCCGGACGGATCGTCAGGAGGTCGAACGTCGCACCGAGGTCGACGTAGAAAGGGTCATCGCGCTGACCGGCGAAGGCCTTGATGCCGTCGCTGCAGCTGGTGACCGCGGATGCCGCCAGCGCGTCGTAGTTCGGGGTCGACTTGGGGCCGACGTTGTTCGGCGGGACGATGCCCGTGCAGATCGCCGAGCCCTTCCCGTTCGAGTAGGTACGCGTGACCGAGTAGGTCTGGTACACGTTGAGGTTGAGGTCGGTGAGCGAGTTCACCGGACCGGTGTTGTAGAGGAAGGTGTTCCCGTTTCTTGTCGCGGTCGTGAACGTGAAGTCGAACCACTGGTCGGGAACGTTATCGCCATTGTCATCAACGGAGATGCGGTAGAGCACGTCGTCGCCGAACTTGTAGAAGTTCGGGCCGCCGGCCGGCTCCTGGAACGGGTAGTAGTTGGCAATGAGCGTGATCGTGTCCGGGCGGTCAGGGCTCTTGAACATGTAGAAGTCTGTCGCGTCGGCCGCGGGGTCCTGCGAGATCATCGGCGCTTCGCGGTGGCTCGACGCA
>JANMWW010000039.1:0-4200 GCA_031394155.1 Chloroflexota bacterium
TTGTGCTGATCACCGGCGACCTTCGCCACCGCGAGCGCGGCCGCGGACTGCGGGACGTCGAGGATGATGCCGGCGTTGCTGCGCTCGTACATCTCTTGCGCCTTCGAGCTCGCGACATCCGGCTTGTTCTGATGATCGGCGGTGATCACCTCGATCGCACCACCCAGCGCGTTGTCACCGTACTTCGCTTTGAAGTCCTCGACCGCCATTTTCACGGCTTCGACGGCGTTTTTGCCGGAGAGATCGAGGTAGACGCCCGACTGGTCGTTCAACACGCCGATGACGACCTTGCCATTCACCAGCTTCACCGGCGTGGCGCTGCCGGTCGCGGGCGCACCGCTTGATGCCGGCGTCGCGGCACCGCATGCCGCGGTTATCACCGCAAAGATGATCGCGAGTGCAAGAAGCCGTTTCATGATGTCCTCCCCGCGCTCCTGATACGTGCGTTACACACCCAAGTGCCGAAGTAGCTCGTGTTCGCGCGCGGCGATCTCGTCGTTGCCGAGCGTCTCCACGACCGCTCCTTCCGCCAAAAGGTAATGCCTGTCCGCAACCGCCATGGCAAAGCGAAGGTTCTGCTCGATGAGCAGCATGGTCAAGCCTTCGCGCTTTGCCTCGAGCAGGATGTCGCGGAGCTGTTGGACGAGCACCGGCGCGAGACCTTCCGTTGGCTCATCCAGCAGCAGCACGCGAGCACCCATACGCAGCGCACGCGCGATCGCGAGCGCCTGCTGCTCGCCACCGGAGAGTTTCGAGCCGGGATGATGGCTCCGTTTGCGCAGCGCGGGAAAAGCGTTGAAAACGCGCTCCATCGGCCAGCGCGTCGGGCCGACCTGGGGCGGGAGGAGGAGGTTCTCCTCAACGCTGAGCGTCGCGTAGATGCCCCGATCGTCGGGAACGAACCCGAGTCCGGCGCGCGCGCGCTCGTGCGCGGGCAGGCCGGTGATGTCGCGACCCGCAAGCCGGATGGCGGCGGTCATCTGCCGGTGCAGGCCCATCACGCAGCGCAGCGTTGTGGTCTTCCCTGCACCGTTCCGTCCGACGAGCGTTATGAGCTCGCCTTCCTTCACGTGGAACGCGACATCGCTTAGCGCCTGCGCCTGCCCGTACCAGGCGGAGAGCCCGCTCACCTCAAGCATCCGTCTGCCCCAGGTACGCCGCGACGACAGCGGGATCGCGCCGCACCTCGTCGTACGTGCCATCGGCGATGATCCTGCCCTGCTGCATGACGATCACCCGCTCCGCGAGCTCGGCGACGACGCCCATGTTGTGCTCCACCAGGAGCACGGTGCGATCTGCGCGGACGTGACGGATGAGCGCGATGGTCCGCTGCACGTCCTCCAGCGCCATCCCCGACGTCGGCTCATCGAGCAGCAGGAGCTTCGGCTCGAGCGCGAGAGCGAGCGCGAGCTCGAGCGCGCGCTTCTGTCCGTACGGAAGACTTCCCGCAAGACGCGCGGCGACGTCCGCCAGGCCGACCTCGTCCAGGATCGACAGCGCACGGCCGCGATAGCGCGCGACCGCACTCTCCGGGACCCAGAACCGCAGGCTCACGCGATCGGTCACATGCAGCGCGAGCACGACGTGGTCGAGGACGGTCCGCCGTTCGAAGAGGCTCGTGATCTGGAACGAGCGCGCCACACCCATGCGGCTGATCCGATCCGGCGACAGACCGGCGACGTCTGCGCCGAATGCCAGGATGCGCCCAGACGAGGGCCTCACAAAACCGGTGAGCATGTGGAAGAGCGTCGTCTTGCCCGCGCCATTCGGTCCGACGAGCGCATGGACTTTTCCGTCGTCGAGCGAGACGCTCACTCCGTCGACCGCCCGGAATCCGGCGAACTCCTTCACCAGGTCGCGCGTCTCGAGCACGCTCATCGCAGCCGTATCGTAGCCATCGCGCCGAGCGCTACCGACCCGATCGGGCAAGATCCGCCGCGACATCCAGCGCGCCCCAGTGCAGCGATGCCAGCAGGTTCGCGCGCACGAACCACAGACCCGGAACGGTTCCTCGGCAGTGCGGTCCGACGGCGATGCCGTTCTCGTCCGAGGGAACGTCGATCCATGAGTCGTCGAGGCGGAAGCCAGTAGCCCAAACAACGATCCGCGGCTTCATCGCGCTTCCATCCGCGAAGCGCACCTCGTCTTTCGAAGCCTCAACTGCGCGTGGCACGAGACGGAGTGCGCCCTCGCGTTCGGCGCGACGCACATCCACCTCGACCCACTTTCCAGCAGGCGGCTTGATCGGCCACGGGAGCGGGCCTCGGAGGATCGCGCCGCGCAGCAGCCAGCTGCGGAACTGCGCCGTGCGCCACCACCGGGTGCTGCGCCACCGCGCAGGCGCGTAGCTCGTCCCGCTATCGAACGTGAGAGCCACCTCGTGCGTGCCGGCCAGCTCCATCGCGATCTCCGCGCCAGAGTTACGCCCACCGACCACGAGCACCGGGCCGGGCGGCAGCGCGCCGGCGCGGCCGTACTCCGAGCTGTGGAGCTGCAGCACGCCGGGATCGAGACGCGATGCGAAGGCCGGGATCGTCGGAGTGCGGTGCGCGCCGGTCGCGATCACGACGTTGCGCGCTTTGATGACGCCGCCGTCGAGTGATGCGACGAAGCCATCGGAAGCGTGGCGCAGGCGCTGGACGCGCATGCCGAGCCGGATCGGAACGCCGAGGCTCTCGGCATAGTGCTCCTGGTAGTCGGCGACCTCGTCCTTGCCGGGGAACGGATCGTCTCCGTCGGGGAACCGCATGCCGGGCAGCCCGTTCACGAAGCGCGGCGTGAAGAGGCGCAGCGACGTCCAGCGGCGGCGCCAGGTGTCGCCCACGCGCGCATCCGCCTCGACGATCAGCGGCAATCGGCCACGCGCGATCAAACGTGACGCTACGCCCAGGCCCGCATGGCCGGCGCCGATGACGAGGACGTCGACGTCCGCCGCGGTCACGTGCGAGCGGTCTGTCCGACCGAGCGGATCTCCTCAACGGCAGCCGGATTCTCGAGCGACGTGAGGTCGCCAAGGTCGGCCTTGCCCAGATACGCGCCGCGGATCACGCGCCGGAGGATCTTCGCGTTGCGCGTCCTCGGCAGCTGCGCGACAAAGCGCACGGCCTCGGGCCGTAGCGGCTTTCCCAGCATCTCCGCGATCTTGTCCTTTATTTCGGTCGCGAGCGCCTCGCTCGCGTCGCGCCCGGGTCGCAACACGCAGAACACCACGATCCCCTCGCCCTTGATCTCGTGCGGCACGCCGACCGCGGCGGCCTCGCTCACGGCGGTGTGCGCGACGGCGGCCGATTCGACCTCAGCCGGACCGACACGCTTGCCGGCGATCTTGAGCGTGTCATCGCTGCGTCCCTCGATGTACCAGTAGCCCTCATCGTCAACGCGCGCCCAGTCGCCGTGCTGCCAGACGCTGGGCCAGCGACTCCAATACGTCTGAAAATAGCGACCGGTCTCGTCCTTCGGATCCTTCCAGAAGCCGCGCGTCATGCCCGGCCATGGCTTGCGCAAGACAAGCTCACCGACGGCACCACGCACCGACCGTCCGTGCTCGTCGACGACGTCCGCGTCCATCCCGGGGACGGGTCCGCTGAACGAGCCGGGCTGGATCGGCGTCCACGTGGTGCACCCCACGATGCCGCCGGCGATCTCCGTCCCGCCCGAGTAGTTGATGATCGGGCAGCGCGACTCGCCGACGTTCTTGAAATACCACCACCATGGATCAGGATTCCACGGCTCGCCGGTCGAGCCCAGGACGAACAGTGATGAGCGGTCGTGTTTTTTCACGGGCTCCTCGCCGCTACGCATCAGCCCGCGGATGGCGGTCGGCGAGATGCCAAGGTGCGTGACCTTGTGACGCTCGACCATCGACCACATGCGCGACGCGTCGGGATAGTCAGGCGTTCCGTCGTACAGGACGATCGTCGCGCCGAGCATGAGCCCGCCGGTGATGAGCCAGGGCCCCATCATCCAGCCGATATCGGTCGACCAGAAGATCACGTCGCCGTCCTGCAAGTCGAAGCAGTGCGCGAGATCCTGCGCGGCCTTCACCGGGAAACCGCCGTGCACGTGGACCGCCCCCTTCGGCGTTCCCGTCGTGCCCGAGGTGTAGATGATCATGAAAGTGTCTTCGGCCGACGTGTCCACCGGTGCGGTCGGTTCGCGTCCCTTCGCCACGACCTCATCCCAGGTGTTGTCGCGCGGCGC
>JANMWW010000048.1:0-6787 GCA_031394155.1 Chloroflexota bacterium
CCCGCGGCGTGACCCGGGGGGCGGCCGTGCTTCGTCTGCGTAATAAATACCGGGAAGTGTAGTTCGGGTCGGCGGCCGACTTCTTCTTTGTTAACGACGCGGGCCGCGACCAGGTCAAAGACCGCGTTCGAGCGGAGTGGACGCGACTCCGAGGCTAGGGCGCGGGAAGCTTCTCGGGGACAGCGAGGCGGAAGGCGTTGAACATGCCAGCGAAGGTCGTACCAGTGGTGCCGGCCGCGCGCTCGTCCTTTGGCGCGCGGAGCAGGAAGGACAGTTGACCACCCGACGCCTGAAGGTATGCCAGGCGTTCGGCCGTCAGAGCGTCGACGCGGATCGTGTATGAGGCGAGCGTGCGTGAGAGGATCGGCACGCGCTCCAAGATGATCTTCGCGCTGAAGTCCGCGGTCTGCGTGGCCTTCGGCTTGTCGAAGACCTTCACCGGGTCGAAGTTCATTGCGAAAAGAAGGTCGACCACATCACCGGGGGCGATGATGCCGCCGACGGCGTTCGCGTCCGGCACGGTGATCGACATCGCTCGGAAGTTCGGCGTATCCGCCTTGATCGCGCCATCCGCAGTGAGAGCGGAGGCGGGGATCACGACGAACACCGGGTTCTTCGGGTCTGAGAACTTGGATGCGAGGATCGGCTCACCGACGCTGAGCGGCGTGATCGTCACTTTGCCGATCGCGTCCTCGGGGACGATGAGAGCTGCAGCCGGCTTGGAGTCGAGGTTGTACTCCTGGACGCGCAGGTCCGCCGCCGTCAGCGTCGTCTTGGCAGGGATCTCCCGCGCCGCGACGAGCACTCGGGTCGTCGGGATCACCGGCGCGACGGCCGTCTGCGCGCTGGATGCGTAAAAGAACGTCCCTGCGCCGGCGAAAATTGCCAGCACGACGCCCAAAATAAGTATCAGCCGCGCGCGACGCTTTGACCCATCCTGCACTTATCTTCCCTCTCTCAGCTTCGTGATCACGCTTGATTACCGAACTGGACTTTAGACCATGCGATCGCTTGAACATGTAGCGATTACGGGTGAATTTGTCCTCTGTCGCGTCCAACGCAGCCAGACGGCTCTCGGTATGCGACCATCCAAGGGCGACGGACACCGCGTCGCCGTACAGAACATCCGTTCTAGAATGAGGCGGTATGCCCCGGGGAGACACGCTCCAGGTCCCGATCGACCGGCCGGCAGGGCCGGCGAAGTTCGACCTCGTGTTGCCATGGCCCCTGGCGGGCGATCAGCCCGCAGCCGCTGCAGCACTGAGCGATGGACTACGGCGGGGACTCATGCAGCAGACCCTCCATGGCGTCACGGGCTCCGGCAAGACGGTCACGATGGCCAAGGTCATCGCCGATGCCGGACGGCCCGCGCTGGTGCTTGCCCACAACAAGACGCTCGCGGCGCAGCTCTACGGCGAGTTCAAGGACTTCTTCCCGAACAACGCTGTCCAGTACTTCGTCTCGTACTACGACTACTACCAGCCTGAGGCGTATATCGCGCGCAGCGACACCTACATCGAGAAGGACTCCTCGCGGAACGAGGAGATCGACCGGATGCGGCACGCAGCCACACGAGCGCTGTTCGAGCGGCGTGACGTGCTCATCGTGGCGTCGGTCTCGTGCATCTACGGCCTTGGAGCGCCGGTCGACTACGGCGCGGTCACGGTCCGGCTGAACAAGGGGGAGCGGGTGCGGCGCGACACCGTGCTCCGTCACCTGGTCGACATCCAGTACGAGCGCACCAACAGCGACCTCACTCGCGGCAAGTTCCGCGTGCTGGGGGACACGCTCGAGATCCAGCCGGCGTATGAGGATCTGGCGGTGCGGATCGAGTTCTTCGGCGACGACGTCGAGCGCATCACCGAGCTCGACCCACTGACCGGCGAGGTGCTGGCGGAGCGGGATCGCATCGACATCTACCCGGCGCGCCACTTCGTGACGCCGCGCGAGAAGATGCTCGAGGCGATCAAGGACATCGAACTCGAGCTCGTCGACCGCGTGAAGGAGCTGGAGGATCGGGGCCGGCTCCTCGAAGCGCAGCGGCTGTCGCAGCGGACGCGCTTCGATCTGGAGATGCTCCGCGAGACGGGAACGTGCGCGGGCGTCGAGAACTATTCGCGCCACCTCGCGCGACGACCGGCCGGCAGCCGGCCATGGACGCTGCTCGATTACTTCCCGCCGGACTTCCTGATGTTCGTCGACGAGTCGCACATCAGCCTCCCGCAGGTGCGGGGCATGTTCGGTGGAGACCGCGCGCGCAAGGACATCCTCGTCGACTACGGCTTCCGGCTGCCGAGCGCGAAGGACAACCGTCCGCTTACGTTCGCCGAGTTCGAGGCGCGTCTGGACCAGACGATCTTTGTCTCGGCCACGCCCGGTCCGTACGAGGCAGAGAAGTCAGCGCAGAAGATCGACCAGATCATCCGGCCAACTGGATTGGTCGATCCGGAAATAGAGGTTCGCCCGACGGACGGCCAAATTGATGATTTGCTCGCCGAGCTACGAACGCGGGTCGAGCGCAGTCAGCGCGCGATCGTCACGACGCTTACCAAGAAGATGGCCGAGGACCTCGCCGACTACCTGCGCGAGATGGGCATCAAGGTCCAGTACCTGCACTCCGAGATCGAGACGATCGAGCGGGTGGAGATCCTCCGCGACCTGCGTCTGGGTGTGTTCGACGTCGTCGTCGGCGTGAACCTGCTGCGCGAGGGCATCGACCTCCCAGAGGTCACGCTCGTCGCCATCCTCGACGCCGACAAGGAAGGCTACCTCCGTTCGGAGGGATCGCTCATCCAGGTGATCGGGCGCGCCGCCCGTCACGTCGAGGGCCGCGTGATCATGTACGCCGACCGCATGACCGCGTCGATGAAGGCCGCGATCGACGAGACCGAGCGGCGCCGGAACCGGCAGACCGCGTACAACGCGGAGCACGGCATCGAGCCGACCACGATCGTGAAGGCGATCCGCGACGTGGGTATGCGGCTCCAGCACATCGCCGACGTCGAGCAGGTCTACGAGAAGGGCGGCCGCGCCATCGCCGCGGGGCAGCTGCCGAAGGACGAGCTGATGCGCCTGATCAAGGATCTCGAGGGTCGGATGAAGCAGGCGGCGAAGGATCTCGAGTTCGAGAAGGCCGCCCTGCTGCGCGACGAGGTCGTCGAGCTGCGCGGCTTGATGGTGCTGCAGGACGGGCCTGAGGCGCTGATGCGTGCCGGCGACGACATGCCCGGGGCCCCGCGCACCGGCAAAAAGGCCATGCGCCGCAGAAGTGGGATTTGAGCGAAATGTCCGCCGGAGCCGCGCCCAGATGCCGCTGACCAGCATTCACGTCAAGGGCGCGCGCGAGCACAACCTCAAGAACATCGACATCCAGATCCCGCGCGACAAGATGGTGGTCGTCACCGGCCTGTCGGGATCGGGCAAGTCGTCTCTTGCATTCGATACGATCTACGCCGAGGGTCAGCGGCGATACGTCGAGTCGCTCTCGGCCTATGCCCGCCAGTTCCTTGGCCAGATGGACAAGCCGGACGTCGATTTCATCGAAGGCCTGTCCCCGGCGGTCTCGATCGACCAGAAGGGCGCGACGCGCAATCCCCGTTCGACCGTCGGCACGGTCACCGAGATCTACGACCACATGCGCCTGCTGTTCGCGCGCACCGGTATCCCGCACTGCCCGCATCACGGCATCCCGATCGTCGCGCAGACGGTCCAGGAGATCGTCGACCAGGTCACATCATTCCCCGAAGGCACGCGCCTGCTCGTTCTCGCGCCGCTCGTCAAGGACCGCAAGGGCGAGCATCAGCAGCTGCTGGTCACCGCGAGGCGCGGAGGATTCGCGCGCGTGCGGGTCGACGGGTTCGTCCGCGACCTGACCGAGGACATCGTGCTCGACAAGATGAAGAAGCACTCGCTCGAAGTGGTCGTCGACCGGCTCGTGGTGCGGCACGGCAAGGAGGCTGAGGCCGATCGATCGCGCCTGACCGACTCGATCGAGACGGCGCTGCGCCTGGGCGAGGGCCTGGTCATCGCGGCGGACGCCGACGGCAAGGTTCCGGAGCGTCTCTTCAGCCAGCGCCTCGCGTGTCCTGAGGGCGACTTCTCGATCAGCGAGATCGAGCCGCGCTCGTTCTCCTTCAACTCGCCGCACGGTGCCTGCCCTGCGTGTACCGGCCTCGGCACGAGGCTGGAGCCCGACCCCGAGCTCGTGCTCGCCAACCCGGATCTGTCGCTGCGGAGCGGAGCCGTCCTGCCGTGGCAGAAATCGGGCGGCACGGCGACCTACCGGATGGCGATCCTCGAAGGCCTCGCGAAGAAGTACAAGTTCTCGCTTTCCGATCCCGTGCGGAAGCTGCCGAAGAAGGCGATCGATTCGCTGCTCAATGGCACCGAGGATTCGCTGAAGCTGAGCTACGAGAACAAGAGCGGTCAGAAGCGCTCCTATGAGTACGAATGGGAAGGCTTGCTCCCGTGGATCGCACGTCAGCACCGGGAGACGACGTCCGAGTTCATCCGTGCGGACATCGAGAAGTACATGAGCGAGCGTCCCTGTCCGGTGTGCAACGGAAAGCGCCTCCGGCCCGAGGCGCTCGCCGTGACGATCGGCGGGAAGAGCATCGTCGACATCACCACGCTGACCGTGAGCGAAGCACTGGACTGGGTCACGTCACTCGAAAAGGAGAAGGGCAGCCCGCTCAACGCGCGCTCGCGTCAGGTCGCGCGCCAGGTGCTCAAGGAGATCCGCACGCGTCTCGGATTCCTCGTCGACGTGGGGCTCGACTACCTCACCGTCGATCGGTCCGCCACGACGCTGTCCGGTGGCGAGGCGCAGCGCATCCGTCTGGCAACGCAGATCGGGTCGGGGCTCATGGGTGTCCTGTACATCCTCGACGAGCCGTCGATCGGACTGCACCAGCGCGATAACGCGCGCCTGATCCGCACGCTCCTGGGCATGCGCGACATCGGCAACACCATCCTGGTCGTCGAGCACGACGAGGAGACCATCCGTACCGCGGATTGGATCATCGACATCGGACCGGGCGCGGGCAAGCACGGTGGTGAGGTCGTCGCCGAGGGCACGCTCGACGACATCCTGCGCGAGCCGCGTTCGCTGACCGGCGCGTACCTCTCGGGCCGCCGGCGCATCCCGGTCCCCACCCGGCGGCGGTCGCCGCGTGGCGACTCGATCGTCGTGCGCGGAGCGCGCGAGCACAACTTGAAAGGGGTCGACGTTCGCATCCCGCTTGGGGTGTTCGTCTCGGTGACCGGCGTCTCGGGCTCGGGGAAGAGCACCTTGGTCAACGAGATCCTTTACCGCCGCCTCGCGCAGGTCCTGAGCAAGGCGAAAGAGCGCCCCGGGTCGCACGACAAGATCGAGGGCATCGAGCACATCGACAAGGTCATCGACATCGACCAGTCGCCGATCGGTCGCACGCCGCGCTCGAACCCCGCGACGTACACCGGGCTCTTCACACCGATCCGCGAGCTATTCGCCGCGGTCCCCGAATCCCGGCTGCGCGGATATGCGCCCGGGCGCTTTTCATTCAACGTAAAGGGCGGCCGGTGTGAGGCTTGCGCCGGCGACGGGATCATCAAGATCGAGATGCAGTTCTTGCCTGACGTGTACGTGCCCTGCGAGGTCTGCGGCGGCAAGCGCTACAACCGCGAGGCGCTCGAGATCCACTACAAGGGCAAGAGCATCGCGGACGTGCTCGAGATGACAGTGGAAGAGGCGCTGAAATTCTTCGAGAACGTGCCCATCGCTGAGTCGAAGCTGCGCACGCTGAACGAAGTCGGACTCGGGTACGTCCATCTCGGACAACCGGCGACGACGCTCTCCGGCGGAGAGGCGCAGCGCATCAAGCTCGCGACCGAGCTCTCGCGCCGCGCGACCGGACGGACGCTCTACATCCTCGACGAGCCGACGACGGGCCTGCACTTCGCGGACGTCGAGAAGCTTCTGGAGGTCTTGCATCGACTGGTCGACTCAGGGAACACGGTCGTGGTCATCGAGCACAATCTCGACGTGGTGAAGACCGCCGACTGGGTCATCGACCTCGGACCCGAGGGTGGGAAGGCGGGCGGCGAGGTCATCGCCGAAGGGACGCCCGAGCAGGTCGCGCGCGTGCGCCGCTCGTTCACCGGCCGCTATCTACGCGAGATGCTCACCACTGGCGAGGTGCGCGGCATCGCGTGAATGATGCCGAGTACGTGCGCTCGGTCGAGGATCGGCGCGCGAACGCGCTCGCGTCATTGCGCGGCCCCACGTCCATCCTCGCAGCGGTGGCGCGTCACGAGATCCCGGTCGGCTCACAGTTGCGCTTCGGCCCGGGCGAAGGCGTAGATGTTCGCCTTGCCGGGATGCCGCGCGATGTTCAGATCCGCGCGCTCGCCGACGGATTCGAGGTCGACGGCGTGCCCTCGCAGCCGCGCTCCATCGAGGCTGGACGCTACACGCTCCGCATGTCGCACCAGAACTATCCCGCGGTCGTCGTGCTCGACGCCCAGAGCCCGCGCCTGCGTGATGACGTCGCGCAGCGCTGGTATCCCGTCGATCTCGCGCTGCGGATCCGGTCGCGACTCGAGCGCGACGTGCTGCGCGGCTCCATCGCGTCGACCTCGTCAGTGGATCGTCCGGTCGAGCGGGTCGGGTGGATCCCGCTCGAGATCGCGGGCCAGCTCGTTCGCCTCGCGGCCACCCATCTGCTCGAGCCCGGCTACGCGGCCGATCACCTAGATGTCTTCTTCCGCGATGGGACAACTGGCGATCAGACGTACGAAGTCGGCCGAT
>JANMWW010000369.1:0-26676 GCA_031394155.1 Chloroflexota bacterium
CATCACCGCCCGTCGCGCCGTCGTCCGCGGTGACGAGTCCGATGAATTCGGACACGAGCCGGCTTTTCCCGATCCCTGGCTCGCCCGCGATGAGCACGACCTCGGTGTGGCCGAGGCGCGAAGACTGATAGGCGAGGTCCAGGCGGGAGAGCTCCATCCACCGGCCGACCAGCGGCGCGGATACGTCGATGACGGGGCGCACGTCGGTGCGCTCTCCGGTGAGCGCGTAGACGAGGATCGGCTTCTCCTTGCCCTTGAGCTCGATCGGGCCGACCTCACGGAAGCTGAACTCGCGGTTCGTGAGCCGGAAGGTCGTGTTGCTCACGTAGATCTCGCCCGGTCCCGCAGCGGTCTGGATGCGCGACGCGATGTTCACGGTGTCGCCCATCACACCGTACTCGGCGACGCTGCGAACCGAGCCCGCCACGACCATGCCGGTGTGTACGCCGATGCGCAGCCCGAGCTCGATGCCTCGCTCCTTCTTGAGACGCGCGGCGTGATCCGCGAACACGCGCAGCATGGCGAGCGCCGTGCGGAGCGCGCGCTGCGGATCGTCCTCGTGCGCGACAGGGGCGCCGAACACGACGAAGATCGCGTCGCCGATGAACTTCTCGATGGTGCCGTCGTAGGCGACGGCCTCCTCGGCGAGGTCCTCGAAGATGCCGGACACAAGGACCTGCAGCTCCTCCGGGTCCATCTGGTCGGCGAGTTGTGTGAAGCCTGCGAAGTCAGCGAAGAGGACAGTGACGAGCCTGCGTTCCTGGGCCTGGTCTTGCACGATCAGGCCTTCACGCGCTCTAGCAGCGATGCGCCCAGAGCATGATGTCGCGGAATGTCGGCGGTCCTTCCCCCGGCGGGTGGATCAGACGTTCGATGTAGTGGATCTCGAACGTCGTGATGGGCACATCGCCTGGCCCCAGATGCAGATTGTGGAGTCGACAGATCGATCTCGCGTACTCAAGACGATAGTCGCTGTAGCTCGAGCTGGCGATGCGTTCGTTGATCTTTGTCCAGCGTGAATAGAGCGGGTCACTGTATCGCTCGTCACTATCGTCGTCGGGGCCGTTCGTTACCAGGTCCACGCGCGTGCCGTCGGTGAGCGTCGCGGGCATGCGCATCCAGCCATCAGCGCGGGCCGGTTCGGGCGAGAACATGTCCCACCGCTGATCGAGGGCGAAGAAGCGAAGCAGCTCCAGGACCTGGCCCTTCGGCCGCACGGCCTCGAGAGGCGCTGGGACAGCATTCAGCATGGCGAGTACCGCTACGACGACGAGCGCACCACCACCGACCTTGCGACTGAACTCGCGTGCGTCGGCGGGGATGACCAACGGTGCGGGAAGTGACATGGCCGCGCTTTGTGCGACACCATCTGCCCGCGCGACGACGCGCGGCTGCAGCCGCGTTCGGGACATCGCTGTGACGGACTCGACCCACTCCTTGATCCACTGCGGCGGGACGAAGAGCACGAGTGCGCTGAGCATGATCATGGGGAAGTTGCCGACGTTCATGAGCACGACGATGCCCAGGAGCAATCCCGCGGCGAGCACCACCGCGATGAGTCGTGTGATACGCGAAGGCAGGAGCATCGTGAGCGGGAGGAAGCTGAGCTCGACCGCCATCGTGCCCCAAGACGTCAGGTTCGCGAGCGTGACGTTGGTCGCGAGCGGGTTCGCCCAACTTCGGGCGAACGTGTGCTCGAGCTGCAGCGAGTAATAGGTCGCGAGGCCCTGCGGCCACAACGTTCCCGTCACTTTCTCCAGCCCGGTCGCGGCGATGATCCAGGCCACCTGAAATTCCAGGATCCGCAGAGGAAGCGCGAACCCCCTACCGGTCGGCGTGCCGCGCGTTGCGCGAGCGAGCGCGTCGATGGAGTAACGGGCCCCGGGATCAGAGAACGTCATCCATAGCGGTAGAAGACGGAACACGATGTCCGCCCCGTCGATGATGAGAGGATCCCGGAAGGAAAAGCTCGTCACGATGAGGAATGCGAGGAAGGACATCAGTCGACTGCGCCAGCCGATCGTGAGTAGGAGCGCGACGACGAGGGACAGCGCCCACACGACGGCGACCTGCCACCACTCGCCGAATGGCGTCAGCAGCGTGAACCGATCGGCGAAGGTCGTAAGCAGCGACCTGCGTGGCAGGATGCCTTCATCCGTGAAGAGCGCCGTCAGATTCGGATAGAGCTGCCAGATCCAGTTGAAGAGCTGGATGCCGTACAGGATGCGGAAGAGCGATAAGGGAGCAAGGTCGGCTTCGCCGAACCAGAACGCGCGGAGCTGCTTCACGACGCTAAGCGCGAACGCGCAGGCCCTTTGGCCAGGCGAACAGCTCCTTCAGGCCGAAGCCCTCGAGGACGCCGTGAAGCGCCATTGCCAGATCGATGGCGGTGCGCGGTCTGCGTGCCGGGTCACGGTTAAGGCACGACATCACGATGACCGACAGCGCATGAGGAACGTTCTCGACCTCTTCGAGCGGTGGTGCGTCGTGTGTCAGCTGCGGATATCGCTCCTCGCGGACCTTGCTCGCGTCATCACCGTGAGGGAACGGCTGCATCGCTGACGCGCCCTCGTACAGCATCGCGCCGAGTCCGAACAGATCCGTCTGGGGCGTCGCGAATCCGTGTGTGCATTGCTCAGGCGCCATATACGGCGCCGTGCCCATCGTGTGTCGAAGCTTCATCGGACCGGCGAATGTGCGCGCGAGGCTCAGGTCCAGCAGCTTCGGCGGGTCGCCCATCGTCACGTTGTCGGGCTTCACGTCGAGGTGGAGCACGGAGTTCGCGTGCATGTGGTGAAGTGCTGATGCGACGCGGAGACCGAGGAGGCAGATCTCGGGAACGCTCACTGCGCCGGTGTTATTGAGGTGATGACCGACGGTCGGGGCCGCGACGTACTCCATGACCAGGTATGGACGCGGTGGCGCCGCGGTCCAGCGAACGATGCGCACAAGGTTGGGATGCGTCAGCCTTAGTCCGATCGTCACCTCGCGCTCGAACCCCGCGACGGCGCGCTCGTCCTCGACTCGGTGCGGACGTATGACTTTGACCGCGACCTCACAGAACAACACTCGGTCCCACGCGCGATAGACCTCGTATCGGGAACCCGTACCGAGGGGCTCGATAACGACGAGGCTCTTGTCGATCTCCTGACCGTGTTTCAAGTCCCAGCGCGGGTCCGTATCCGGACGGCCGCTGGGGATGGCCTCGTCGAATTCGATGAGCTCCTGCGCCACAGTTACTTCGCTCGCTTGCACGCCTTATGCCCGGTACAGAAAACAAAGGAAGAGAGCCCCTTTCGGGGCCCTCTTCCGCGCGCAAGGTAAACCCGCTGGGTCGGGCCTTGGGCCTACCGCTGCTGACTCCGCGGCTTCCGGAGCATGAATGCTCCGAAGGCCACCAAGAGTCCACCGAAGATCGCGAGTGGTGTGCTGTCGCCAGCCGCGCTGGTCGACGGCAGTGTCTGGATGGTCTGGCCCGCTGCGCCTGCTGCGGCCCCAGCCTGGCTGGTGCTGGGAAGGGTCTGTCCACCCGTCACGACGCTGCCCTGGCCGCTCGCGCCATTGCTCGCGCCGTTGCTTGCGCCGCCGTTGGTGCCGTTCGTGGCGCCGCCGTTGGTGCCCGTGTCGGTGTCACCGTGATCAGACATGCTGCTCGTGTTGTCGGTGCCGTTGACGCTGGCAACGCTGCCACCGCCGTTGGCCGTCCCGTTAGTGCCAGTTGCGCCAGTTGCATTGCCCGCGGTGCCGTTGGTGCCACTCGCACCAGTCGCGTTGCCGTTGCTTCCGTTGCTGTTGTTCTTTGAGAGTGATCCGGTGCCAGTCACGCTGCCACCGTTCGCCGAGCCCTTGGACCTAGAGCCTGTGCCTGACTTGCTCCCGCCGCCCTTGGACCGAGATCCGGTGTTCTGCGTCCCCTTGGTCGGCGCCGACTGCTCGTTGCCGCCGTTGGATCCGCCGTTGGACCCACCGTTCGATCCGCCGCCGTTCGTGCCGCCCCCGTTGGAGCCGCCGCCGGTGGTGCTGCCGGTCGTGCTGCCTGTGCCGCAGAGCGCGGCGACAGCCGTGAGGTCTGCGTTCAGCTTGACTTTGGCCTGAGCCGCCGCCGCCGCTGAGACGTTGAGGTTCGCCATAGCCGTCTGGGCTGCCGTGACCGCGGCATCGATGCCCGTGCCGCTCGCGATCGCTGCGTTCAGAGCCGCGAGCGCGCTTGCCGCAGCAGCGAGCTTCGCGTTGAGGTCAACTCGAGCCGCGATCGCTGCATTCAGGTCCGTCGTGATCGTCGTGCGCCACGTGGGCGTCAGCGCTACGCATGTGACAAGAAGCTGCGTGGCCGCGGTGATCTTCGCGTCGAGCTGCGCACGGATGTCCGTCGCGGACCCGATCGCCGAGTCAACATCGTTGCTGGTCTGATCGCCAGCCGATGTGCATTCAAGCTTGAAGACCTTGGTCTTCTCGCCACCGGGCGGGTTGTTCGCCGCCCCGCCGGCCATCGTCTGCCATGCGGCGGCTTTGTAATGACCCTCCGGGAGCGTGATCACGCCCGTGTGCCAGTTGCCGCTGGCGTCGGAAACGCCCCAGTGACCGGACGCCCAGGTCTTGCCGTCTGTCTGACCTTGTCCGTCTATCCGCCAGTTACCCGATGAGTAGCTGTCGAAGTTGAAGCCGTCGATGTAGAAGGTGCAGCCAGGCTTCGGGTTGTTGCTGTGATCGCCCGTGGCCTGACCCACAGCGTGAATCTTGATGTCGCCGTTGTTGCCGGGCGGGCTGTTGCTCGTCCGACCGTGCGCGTTCGACTCAGCGTCCTTTTCGGACTTCGAATCCGCATCGGCTTTCGCCTTCGCGTCTGAGTCGGCCTTCGCCTTCGCCTCGGATGCGGCCTGCGCCTCGATCGCTGCCTTGACGGCTGCCGAGACGCTCGCGGACGTCGTGGTCGTCACCTTGGCTGAAGTCGACGTGCTCTGCTTCGCCGACGCGCTCTGTGCCGCTTTGTTGCTGTTGTTGCCCTTGCTGCTGTCCGCGACGGCGACCGTGCCGCCCGCGTGCAACATCAACATCAGACCGACGATGATTCCCAGTACACCCTGAACCTTGCGCTTCTGCATTTTGCTGCTTGGGTCCTTTCGTTCGATTGACCCGGTGCCCGGGTCTGTATGACTCGTAGCGAAGGCAGGGCCCGCTCCACCGCCGAGCGCGCACGTAACGCCCAGACGCACTAACACCACTCAAATCCGTAACAGCGCCGCAAACGTCGTTGTCGAAAAAACGGCGGCGGCCGATCCGTCACCGCATTGAGTGACGTCCGTTACCGCTTAGTTGCCTTCATCGGCCGACGACGGCGAGACATACAGACGTCAAGCGACGAGGGCTCGTATGTTCCGAAAATGGTTGCGGCCGGCGTCGCGCGACCATACCTACCGACCGGTAGGTAGAATCGGCCGCATGCCGGCAGGCAGACGCCGCACCGGAGGCGGCTCGACACGAGAGCGCGTGATCCAGGCCGCTGACCGGCTCTGGGGAGAGCGCGGGGTGCACGGGGCCTCGCTCGAGGACATCGCGCGCCAGGCCTCGGTGACCAAGCCGACCGTCTATTACTACTTCCCGGACAAGAGCGCCCTGTTCACGGCGGTGGTCTGTAGCGTCCTCGAGGAGCACGGCAGCGGCCTAAAGACGGCCGCGCGCCGCGGCGGGCGCGCCAGAGACCGACTGATCTCGGCCCTCGCGTTCCTGGTGGGTGCACGGTGCTCGGGGCCACGCCTGCTGCGCGATGGCGGGGTCGCGCTGACCGTGGACCAGACCAGTCAGGCCCGGAGCGCCTTCTTCCGGCACTTCTTCGCGCCCCTTCAGCAGATCCTCGATGAAGGCGTGAGCGCGGGCGAGCTGCGCCAGCTCGACACGGCCTTTGCCACGCAGTCGCTTCTGAATCTCCTGGACCCGTGGACCGGGCGCGAGCCGCTACCTGGTGGACGTTCCCCGAGTCAGCTGGCGACGGATATCGTCGGCCTGGTCGTGGACGGGATCGGGGTGTAGCGCAACATCGTTGCCTACCTACCGGTCGGTAGAGGAGCGGTCCGGGCCGTTCTCGCCCAATCGCCGATGCGCTCGACGGCGAGCTGCAGGTTCTCGAGCGAGTTCGCGTACGACAGCCGCAGATGGCCTTCGCCGGCCGCGCCAAAGGCGGTGCCCGCCAGACACGCGACGCCGGCTTCCTGGAGCACGCGATCGGCGACCGTTTTGGCGGTGCCGAGCCCCAGACCGCTGATGTTCGGGAACACGTAGAACGCACCGGCGGGTGTGCGGCACGAGATGCCGTCGATCTTGTTGAGCCCGGCGACGATCGCGTCGCGCCGTGCCTTGAACGCCTTGCGCATCTCCTCGACCTCCGGCGGCCGCTGCGAGAGCGCGACGATGCCGGCGCGCTGCGTGAACGTCGCCGTGCAGGACACCGAGTTCGTTGCGAGCTTCGTGACCGGTTCCACCAGCGACTTCGGGAAGGCGCCATAGCCCAGACGCCATCCGGTCATCGCGAAGGTCTTGCTGAAGCCGTCGAGGATGATCGTGCGCTCGGCCATGCCTTCTTCCCGCGCGATCGAGTGATGCTCGCCGTCATAGATGAGCTCGGCGTAGATCTCGTCCGAGAGCACCCAGATGTCGCGCTCGCGCGCGACGCGGGCGATCTCGCGGATCGCCTCTTTGGAAAGCAGTCCACCGGTCGGGTTGTGCGGGCTGTTGAGGATGATCAGCTTGGTCTTGTCGGTGACGAGCCGGCGGAACTCATCGACGTCGGGGACGAAGTCGTTCTTCTCGCGGAGCGGGAGGGAGATCGGCGTGCCGCCGGCGAAGCTGATCATCGACGCGTAGATGGGGAAGCCGGGGTCGGGGAAGATCGCCTCGTCACCGTGATCGACCAGCGCGAGGATCGCGTAGAACATGATCGGCTTCGCGCCCGGCGCGACGATCACCTGCGACGGATCGATCGCGAGGCCACGCCCGCGATTCAGATAGATCGAGATCGCTTCGCGCAGCTCGGGCACGCCGGCGGTCGGGGTGTAGTGGGTCTCTCCACGCTCGATCGCGGCGACGCCCGCGGCGCTGACGGACTTGGGCGTATCGAAGTCGGGCTCGCCGATCTCGAGATGGACGACGTGACGGCCCTGTGCCTCGAGTGCGCGCGCACGAGCCAGGACCTCGAAGGCCGTTTCGGTCCCGAGCCGCCCCATGCGGCGCGCAAGCGGTCGCATCGGAGGCATCTTATGCCTGCGCGACGGGGAGCAGCTCCGACATACTCGCCGGGTGCGTGTGGGCGTGGTCTTCCCGCAGCTGGAAAGTGGCACGGACGTTGGTGCGATCCGCGACTACCTGCGGGCGGTCGAGCAGCTCGGGTACGCTCACCTCGTCGCGTACGACCACGTCCTGGGTGCCGACTCGAGCACACGGCCCGACTGGAAGGGCGTGTACGACCAGCGCTCCACGTTCCACGAGCCACTGGTGTTCTTCGGTTTTGCGGCCGCGATCACGCGCCTCGAGCTCGCCCCCGCCGTCATCGTCCTGCCGCAGCGGCAGACCGCACTGGTCGCAAAGCAGGCCGCCGAGCTCGACGTCCTCACGAACGGACACACCCGGATCGGCGTCGGCCTCGGCTGGAACACCGTCGAGTACGAGGCGCTCGACGCGAACTTCAAGAACAAGAACCGGCGCATCGAGGAGCAGATCGCGCTGATGCGCAGGCTCTGGACCGAGCCGGTCGTGGATTTCACCGGCCGATGGCATCGCGTGGATCGAGCCGGCCTCAACCCGATGCCGGTGCAGCGCCCGATCCCGGTATGGATGGGTGGGAACGCGGAAGCGGCCATGAAGCGCATCGCGCGCATCGCCGATGGGTGGTTCACGCATGCCCAGCCGAACGAGGAGGGCCGCTCCGTATTCGAGCGATTCCGTGGCTACCTGCGCGAGGCGGGTCGTGATCCCCATACGTTCGCGATCGAGGGACGCGTGAACGTCGCGCGGCTCGCTGGTCCGGACGAGTGGGTGAGCACTGGCCGCGGCTTCCGCGACATGGGCTGCACGCATCTCGAGATCAACACAATGGGCGCGGGCTACGCGGATCTCGGCGCACACCTGAAGACGCTCGAGCGCTTCCGCCGCGACGCCACGGAGCTGTTCACGGCTTCGTCGCGCTGACTGGCACTCCGATAGCGGAGAAACGAACCGCATCGCCGCCGCCCGCAAGTCGCTTCGCGTAGAGGCCGTCACTGCGCGCGATGTAGGTCCATAGGCCGTCGGGCGACCAGCCGGCGAAGCGTCCCTCGAGGTCCATCACCACGTCGCCGGTCTCGGCGTCCCGCACGATCGAGCGCTGGCGGAGTGAGTAGCCGAGGTAGCGTCCCGTCGGGGCCCATGCCTCGTCGCTGATGCTGTCGCCCACGATCACGCTCGTCGGGACGCCGTCCCGCGCGCGAATGATCGCGAATGTCGGCGTCGTTCCTGCGGCGAGGAAGTTCACGTGGACTGCGGCGTACGCGCCGTCAGGCGCAGAAGTGAGACCGGTCGTTTCAGTCACTCCGCGCGCCTGCGCAGGGGCCTGCATACGCGGATCGGCGAGGAGCTTCGAGATCGCGATGAGCTCCTTCTTCTGTGAACCGCTCCAGATCTCGAGCGCCTGGCCGTCTCGCGCGCGGTCGCCCGTTCGAATGGTGCCGTTGCTCACGACGACGACGCCGCTCGTGGTCCACACGGCCTCGCGGCCCGGCAGGCTGCGGGCGACGCCGCCCGTCACCGCGTCGAGGACCGACAGGGTCAGGTCACTGCTCAGGACAACGGGATCGGTCGACGCGGCGGAGCGTTGACTTGACGCGGCAGGCAGCGAGACGACCAGGATCTGCGTTCCGTCAGGTGACCACGAGGCGCCCGGACCGATCGAGGTCGGTGTGGTGTAACGGCGCGTCGTGCCGTCGCGCGCGATCGTCACCGCGATGAGTTGGAATGCGAACGTGCCGGTCGAGAGGCTCTCGACGGTGAGGACGCGGTCGCCGGCTGAAGACCACACCGGAGGCGGCAGCGTGAAGCGACTCAGCGTCTGCGCGTTGGTGTTTGAAGCGCGCAGCAGCGTCGGCGTGCTGTCCGCGCCCATCGACCAGAGATGTCTGCCCAGCGCGAAGACGTAGCGTGCCGCAGGGACATCGACCCGTGCGGGCGCGACCACCGCGAGAGACGCGGTGCGCGGGAACCAGGCATCGCCCTGGCTCACCGAACCGAGCAGCAGGGCCGTGCTGCCCGCGGCACCTGTGGGGGTGAGGTCGAGGCGCACGAGGTTCCCACTTGCGAAGCCGATCGCGAATTTCTTGTCGGGCGACGCCTGCAGCCGCTCGATCATTCCGGCCGTCGTCGGCAGATCGATCGTCGTCTTCGCGACCGCGACTTGCGCGGGATTCGTGCCGCGATGCAGGAGGTAGCCGCCGGGCCACTGACCGTCGAGACGGACATTGTCGGGATCGAGCGTCACCGGCTCGCGCCGCAAGTCTTCGCCGTCGGCGGTCATGCTCCAGATGCTCGACTGCGCGGAATACACGAGCGTCTCGCTCGCGCCGGCGAACGGCGCCACACGACCGCTCAGAAAGTGGACCCGTCCATCATCGGCGAGGAGCGGTGTGGCGCCGGCAAGTCCGGTGAGCGGACGAATTTGGTCGCGGCCGCCCGCGCGCAGACGTCCGATGATCCCGCCGGTCGTCTGCACCAGCAACTCGTCCTCGGTGAGCCAATCGCTCGCGAGCACATCCTCCGTCGTGGTGAGCCGCGTCCACGTGCCGCCGACCCCGGAGAGGTACACGTCGCTCTGCGATCCCGTCGTTCGCTGCACCGTCGCCGCGATGCGTGCGCCGCTGGGCGAGAAGCGGTGGTCGACGATGCGAGACCCATCGGCCCGCAGCTCCGGCGCGAGCGTGTACGTGGACTTCGTGCCGTCCACCCGCACGACCACGAGGCGGACGCCGCTTTCGACATACGCGACGGCGCTGCCGTCGGCGGACCACTTCGTCCGGCTCACGGCATTCGGCTGATCGGCCTTCGTGACGGACCGGCGACGCGAGTTATCGGAATTCGCCAGCCAGAGGAGGTAGTCGCCGTTGGCCTCCTGGCGCCAATACGCCAGACGCCCGCTCGCTGAAAGGTCGGTCGAAGGCCGGATCGCGCTGGCAGCGGCGCTCGGGCTGGCGGATGCCTGCGCTGGGGCCACGGCCATCGGGACTCCCAGGGTCGTGGTGACGAGCGCAAAGATGGTCGCGCTGACGATCAGGACGGCGAGGGCCGCGTAGGGGACCAGACCGCGAAGGGACCGCACGCCTACATAATCGTCCCAATGCCTGATCCGTTAGAGGCCGCTCGCACATTCATGGCTGCGCTCGAGGCGCGCGACGCCGAGCGCGCCGCCAGCGTGTGCGCGGAGGACGTCCAGATCGAGCTCCCGGGAGGCGACAGCGAGCTCCTGGGGAAGGACGGCGCCCGCCGCCTCGTGCGCATGGCCCCGAACTTCGTCCGGCGCATCCGCGATCAGGAGACGCACGGCACGACGGTGATCCTGCGCGGGCTCACACGCGCGCCGGGCCACTTCGCGAACTACAGCATCTGGACGTTCGAGACCGACGGCGCGCTCATCACCCACGTCAGGTTCGAGTGGAAGCCGGCGAACTAGAAGCTGCCTCTTTGGAGATCCCCGTGAGGATCCACGTGACGGCGAGCGCCGTTGTGACGAACAACAGGTAGTACGGGCCGACCGCGAAGCTGATGATCGATGTCAGCTCGAGCAAGACCGCAGCAAGGACCAGCCCCGGCATCCTTCGCCATGCGCCGACGACGCCGAGCAGCGGAACCAGGGTCCAGAACGTGAGAGCGATAGCCGGCATGGGCCAGATCGGCTGGGTCGCGATGAGACTCAACGCCTCGCATCGCGCGGGCTCAAGCGTGACGACCGGCTGTCCGATCCCGGTCTGGCCGATCGTTCCGAATGAACACCGCGTGTACGACGGACCGAACAGCACGTACGCGCTGACAGCGATCCCGAGCACGACGCTGACCAGCGAGGCGAGTCGTGCGAGCACACGGCAAGTATCACCGCCGGAGCACCGCGCTAATCGTTATCGACGTAGCGGAATGATCGCGGGATCTTCGCCAGACCGAACGAGGTGATCGGCTTCGCCTTCCGATAGCGGCGCGCGTTCGTCACCGGCAGCGTCCAGCCGTCCTTTGTATGCGTGGTCTTCTCGCCGAGGGTGCATTCGCCGACGACGGTTCCGGTCCCGACCACCGCGAGGTAGGCCTTCGCTGGCAAACGAGCGGGTGGCAGCGTGCGGTGATCGGCGTCGCACGCCTCATCCAAGAGCGCATCGGCGTGCTCTGCGCTGATCGCGAGGACGAGCTTTTCCATGCGGTGCCCTCCAGACTTCTCTGAGGGACATCGGCCTAGGCTTGCCGGTCTAGTGGTCGGTCGCGGCGATCTTGTCCAGGGCCGTCGTCAACATTAGGAGCTCGTGCGGCGACAGGGGATCCGCGAAATGCGTCGCGACCGCGCGGATATGGCCCGGCGCGGAGCGCTTGAGGAGATGCCGGCCGCGGGGCGTGAGGACGATGTGAAAGGCGCGGCCGTCCGTCGGGCAGGCACGTCGTTCGACCAGGCCGTCGCGCTCGAGCCGATCCACCGCGCGAGTCACTCCGCTCTTCGTCAGTAGCGAGCGCTGTGCGAGATCGGTCGGACGGATGCCGCTTTCCGGACCCCGGGCGATCTGTACAAGAAGGAAGTGCTCCCCGAGGGGAAGGCCCCCTCGGCTGTCTGCCAGGCGCTCAAGCGCGTGGGACGTGGCGGCGTAGGCGCGCAGGAATGACTCCCAGCCGGCCTCCTCGGCCTGGCTGAGTCGGCGCTTTCGCTTCGTCGGAATAGATTGCGTAGGCAACCAGTTGATTGTATCATCAACTAAACCGTCAGCCCACAGGCTGGCGTAGAGGGAAACGCAACATATGTATTGGTACATCGACCCATCGCACTCTCAGGTCAACTTCTCGGTGAAGCACATGATGGTGAGCACCGTCCGCGGCCAGCTTGGCAAGCTGACCGGCCGGCTGGAGCTCGATCCTGAGCGCCCTGAGAAGGCCGACTTCGAGATCAAAGCGGACGTCGCCGGTATCACCACCAACGACGAGCGCCGTGACGGCCACCTTCGTTCGGGCGACTTCTTCAACGCGGAGAAGTTCCCAGCGATCAGCTTCAAGAGCAACGCCATCTTCGCGAAGGGCGAGGGCCGCTACACGGCCAGCGGCGATCTGACGATCCGTGACATCACTCGACCGGTCAGCTTCGACATCGAGCTGCTCGGCATCGGGATCGACGCCATGGGCTCGCAGAAGCTCGGCGCCACGGCGACCGTGGCCATCGATCGAACAGACTTCGGTCTGACGTGGAACATGCCAGTGCCGAACGGCGTGCTGGTCGGCGAGAAGGTCAAGATCGAAGTCGATCTCCAGGCCTACGACGAGGCAAGTGCCAAGAAGGTCGGACTCGCCGCCTAAACGAGACAACACGCCCTCTTTGAAGCACGACGGCGGTCCCTTTAGGGACCGCCCTCGTCGTGTGCGGATACAGGCAGCAGTTACTGCGGCGTGGGCGAAGCCCACACGCCAAGCAGACGAGGGCAGCAAAGGGCCGCCCGATTACTTGCTTCCGAGCGTCCCATCCATCAGCAGGATGAGCGCGAAGTTGTCGCCGCCTCCGTTCACATAGACCTTGTCGTCCAGCGCCGGCCAGCCCGCGACGCGCTTCTGGTCATTGATCGGCGCGTTGTTGAAGCGCTCCGCCAGCGCGATCGCCGGCAACAGCTCGTTGAACGCCATGGCGTACTTCTTCACGGCGTCCTTCTGCTTCGCCTCGTCGATGTCCTCGGCCTGCACCAGGAGGGCCTCGAAGTCGACGTCGCCGGCGGATGTCTTCTGCTTGACCGGGTACTTGTGGCCGCCGTCTTTCTGCGTGGTGTTGAACTCGCGGATCGGGCGGACCATCGAAGGCTGCGGGTGCGGGTTGCCGGTGCCCCACGGGTTGAACGACAGCGTGAACTTGCCGGCATTGAAATCCGGGCCCTGGGTCGACCGCGGCGCCCCGCGGAGCGTGACCTTGAGGCCCCACTTGGTCAGCTGATCGCCGACGTTCGTCGCGACCGCGGACCAGTCGGCGAAGTCGCTCGGGTACTGCAGGTCGAACTCGAGCTTCTTGCCGTCCTTCGTCGAAGCCCAGACGCCGTCGCCGCCCCGCGCGTAGCCG
Source organism: Chloroflexota bacterium (assembly GCA_031394155.1). GTDB lineage: Bacteria > Chloroflexota > Limnocylindria > P2-11E > P2-11E > CF-39. The sequence continues at coordinate 13,298 of JANMWW010000369.1, forward strand.
GCGTCCTTCATCAGACCGTCCGCTTTCGCGGTGTCCTTCTTGTAAACGACGAGCTTCTTCTGGTCGTCGGCCGATAGCCAGTTCTTCAGGAGTGTGTCGCTGAAGCCTGCCGCGAACTGCGGGGCCTGCGTCTTGTCGCCGTAGGCGACCTTGTTGCCCTGGTCGCGGTCGAGGCTCCAGGCCACGGCCTGGCGGACCCGGACGTCCTGGAACTGCGGCGCGTTCTCCCAGTGGAAGTAGAGCGCCGGCCCGGTGTAGTACGGCCCGCGGACGATCTTGATCCCCTGCGCCTCGAAGGCCTTCTCCGTGGCGATCGGGAAGAAGTGGGTCGCGTAGTCGATGTCGCCGGCGAGGATGATCGGCGTGACCGCGTCGGTCTCGCCGTTGAAGATGACGATCTTGTCGAAGTTCATCTTGTCGGCGAAGAGTCCGCCGGGGTTCTTCACCATCGTCATCTGCGCTTCGGTGACCGACGCCGGGTCCATCTTGTACGGGCCGTTCGACGACGGTGCCGGGACGACGAGGTCGGTGAGCTCCTTGCGGAGCGCCTTCACCGAGTCGTCGGCGGTCGTCTTGCCGGCCTTGAACTCGGTCCAGGCCTTGTCGGCGATCGCGCTATAGACGGATGCCGGACGGATTCCGGTGCGGAGCAGGTTGCGCTCGAGCAGCGCGGACGTCTTCTTCAGCTTGAACTTGAAGGTGTAGTCGTCCGGCGCCTCGAGGTCGTCGACGAAGCTCCAGATCGAGGAGCCGGTCAGGCGGCTGATCCGGAACGTCGTCATCACGTCCTTCGACGTGACCTCCGCGCCGGTGTCCCACTTCACGCCCTTGCGCAGCTTCACGTTGACCTCGGTGGGCGACATGGTGTGCGACTCGGCGATGAGGTAGTCCCACTTCTTGTCGGCCCAGCGGTAGATGGCCAGGTTCTGGTACGCGATCTCGATGAGGTAGCTGCCACCGAGGATCGGAGTGCTGCCGTAGTAGTTCCACACGCCCTTCGGCGGTAGGTCCAGCGGCCAGGCGGCGTTGAATTGGCCACCCTTCTTGCCCTTGCCGCCGGACGGCGCCGGCGTGCTCGTGCCTGGCGCGCACGAGGCGGCGATGATGCCGAGGCTGACGAAGCTCGCGTCGCGTAAGAGTCGTCGTCGCGAGGGCCGATAGCCCGGCGTCTTCTCGTCCATGGTCATTCTTCCCTCCCTATAACGCGCTTGTTGTATTCCTTCCGCTTTCCCTTTGCATCCCTTGCGGCGCTCGGACCGGGGAGCGGCGGATTCGCGGTCCGTGCGAGGAGCACGACGCCGAGGACGAACGCGCCCCCGACGAGTGCCGCCAATACCGTAACGACGAACTCGGCCGAATCGCGCGGCTGGAACGGGAGCATCAGCACCGATAGGCCGAGCACGAGGATCCCGATGCGGAACCCGCCGCGGAGGAGCTGCGGATCCATCAGACGCCCGCCATCATGCTCGAGCGCTCGCGCACGGCAACATGACAAGCGACCTCCCGCTGGCCGAGGATCGGGAGCAGGTCAGGCACTTTCACATCGCAGAGGCCCGCTTCGGAGAGCGGGCAGCGGGGATGGAACGAGCAGCCGGGGGGGACCTCCAGCAGGCTCGGGATCTCCGCGCTGCGGAGCGGGACGCGCTCCTTCGTTCGCGTCACGGTCGGGTCGGCCTCCGGGATGGCCCCGATGAGCGCTGCCGTGTACGGATGCGCCGGGTCCACGACGAGCGCCTCGGTCGGCGCGAGCTCGACCACGCGACCGAGGTACATGACGGCGATGCGTCCGCGACGCGCGAAGTAGCGCGCCACGGCGAGATCGTGCGTGATGAGCACGATCGTCACGCCGAACTCGGCGCGCAGCGCGAGCAGCAGATCGAGCAGCGTGATGCGAATCGACACGTCGACCATCGACACGGCCTCGTCGGCCACGATCACCTTCGGATCGACCGAGAGCGCGCGCGCGATCGACACGCGTTGCCGCTGGCCGCCGGAGAGCTGGTGCGGGTACTTGGGCAGGTACTCCTCGGGCGGCGTGAGCCCTACGCGCTTCAGGAGCTCGACGATCTGCGGCAGGGCGTCGGTGCGCCCGCGCGCCTTGCGATGCCGGAAGAGTGGCGCCGATAGCGTGTCGTACACCGTGCGTACCGGATTGAGCGAGGCGTACGGATCCTGGTGCACGAGCTGCACCGCGCGGCGGAACGCCGCGAGGTCCTTGCCGCGCTTCTCCCACACGTCGTTGCCCTCGTACAGGAGCCGCCCACCGGTCGGTCGCAGCAGACCAGCGAGGAGCCGTCCCGTCGTCGTTTTGCCGCAGCCGCTCTCGCCCACGATGCACATCGCCTCACCTGCGGCGAACGCGAGCGAGACGCGGTCGACCGCGGTGATGTGGCCCGCGGGTGTGGCGAACGTACGCGAGACCGCGTCCAGCTCAATGAGGCGGCGGCCCGGCGCGGTGACGTCGAGGACTGCCATCAGAGCGCCTGCGCCGGCTCGCGCGTGCCCACGCTCTCGGCCACCGCCTGCCAGCGGATGCATGCGGCGGTGTGCTGTGGGGAGTCCACGCTCACGAGCGTCGGGTCTTCCACCTTGCAGCGTTCGATCGCGAAGGCGCAGCGCGGGTGGTATGCGCAGCCCGAGGGCGGCCGCACCAGGTCGGGCGGCGCTCCGGGGATCGACGCGAGCGCTCCGAGCTCGCCGGAGACGCGCGGGACCGCGCGGAGCAGGCCGACGCTGTATGGATGGCGCGGCCGGTAGAAGAGGTCCGCGACGCGCGCCTCCTCGACGATGCGGCCGGCGTACATCGTGAGCACGCGATCGGCGAGCTCGGCCGCGAGCGAGAGGTCGTGCGAGATGAAGACCATCGCGAAGCCGAGCTTCTGACGGAGATCGCGGAGGAGATCGATGATCGCGCGCTGGGTGAGGATGTCGAGAGCCGTCGTAGGCTCATCCAGGATGAGGAGCCGCGGACCGAGGAGCAGCGACAGCGCGATGAGCACGCGCTGCTTCATGCCGCCGGAGAGCTCGTGAGGGTACGCGCGCAACACGCGCTCCGAGTCGAGGTGCACGAGCTCGAGAAGCTCGTCGGCCCTGTTCCGTACGGCCTTGGCGTCGCGCATCCCATGGGCTCGTGCGGTGTCCAGGAACTGCGACCAGATGTTGATGACGGGATTGAAGGAGTTCAGCGCCGACTGGAAGACCATCGCCGTCTCGTTCCAGCGGAAGCGACGGAGCTCGTCCGGCTCCATGTCGAGGATGTTCTGTGTGCCGGTCTCCCTCTCGAACGCGATCTCGCCGTGTACGACGCGCGCGTTCCGCGGCAACAGGCGGATCAGCCCCACCGCGAGCGTCGTCTTGCCCGAGCCGCTCTCGCCGATCATCGCCACGGTCTCGCCTTGCGCGATGTCGAAGGTGACGCCGCGCACGGCCTGGACCGGGCCGCGCCGCGAGCCGTACTCGATGACCAGGTCGCGGACGGAGAGCAGGCTCACGTCACATCGCGCGCAGTCGCGGGTTGAAGACGTCCTCGAGGCCGGACGCGAGCGCGACGAGTGAGAGCTGGAAGAGGCTGATCGCAAGGATCGGACTCATGATGTACCAGAAGCTGTCACTGAAGTAGAGCGCGCCCTGGCTCTGCGCGAAGTAGAGCATCGTGCCCCAGTTCGCGCCCGACAGCGGCACCAGGCCGAGCACGATGAGGCCGACCTGCGCGTACACCGCGCCGGTCATCGCGAAGATGAAGTGGATCGCGATATAGCTGGCCATGTTGGGGAGCATCTCGCGGAAGATCACGTGGAAGAGCCCGAGGTCGAGCGAGCGCGCCGCCTCCACGTACTCGCGCTCCTTGAGTGAAAGGATCTGTGCGCGGATTTGGCGCAGCAGGCCGGCCCACCCGAGCGACGCGAGCAGCACCGCGAGGACGAAGAACCCGCTGGGACGGAAGAGCGCGGCGACGACGATGAGGACGATGAGGTGCGGGACCGTCAGCACGATGTCGGCGACGGCCAGGATGAACGTGTCGAGCTTGCCGCCGAGCGTCGCCGCAAGCGAGCCGAAGCTCACGGCGATCGCGGTAGAGAAGAACGCTGCGAGGATCGCGACGCTGAGGATGTCGCGTCCGCCGTACACGATCTGGTTGAGGACGTCGCGGCCCTGGAAATCCGTCCCCAGCGGGTTGTCGAGGGACGGTGTGCGATACACATTGGCGACGTCGACCTCGTTCAACAGCGGGACGAACAGCGGCACCACGTAAGCCAGGAGCAGGAATCCGCCGACCCCGATCAGACCGAGGAGCCCGACCGGGCGGCGCGCCACGACGGCGAGGAGTCCGCCGAACTCGACGAAGGGACCGGGCAGGCCACGCGCGCGCGCCATGACACTCACGTGGGGCGACCGATCCGCGGGTCGAGCTTGCTGTACAGGAGATCTGCTGCGAGGTTTGCCACGACGACCGAGATCGTGATGAGCAGAAGGATGCCCTGCATGACCGGGTAGTCGCGCTGCGCGACCGCCCGGATAAGCCGGAGCCCGACGCCCTGGTACAGGAAGATCTGCTCGATCAGCACCGCACCACCGACGATGAAGCCGACCGAGATCGCCAGCTGCGTCACGAGCGGCAGCGATGCGTTTCGGCCGACGTACGCAGTCGTGATCCGAAGGTCGGTGAGGCCGCGCGCCCGCGCGGCGACGACATAGTCCTCTTCGAGCGTCGCGAGCGTGGCGTTGCGCATGCTCAGGATCCAATGGCCGATGTGCGTGAGGAAGTACACCGTGATCGGGAGCGCGGCATGGAAGAAGACGTCCCCAATGAAGTCCAGCGTGAAGCCGGGCTGCATCCCCGGTGAGGACGCTCCGCGCATCTGCGTGATCGGAATGATCTTGAGCTGGATACCGAACACGAGCACGATGAGGATCGCGACCAGATAGTTGGGCACGGAGCTGACCACCGAGCCGATGCCGGTCACGGCCTGGTCGAACACCGAGCCGCGGCGATACGCCGCAACGAGCCCGAGGCCGATGCCGGCGACGAAGCTCAGCAGCAGCCCGGTGCCCACGGCGAACAGCGTCCAGGGAAGGACCGCGAGGATGATCGCGGTGACCGACACGCCGCGGGACAGGTTCGATGTCCCGAGGTCGAGCCGCAGCACGCTTGCGAGGAAGCTCAGGAACTGCACCGGGACCGGTGTGTCGAGGTCGATGGGATAGAGCGCCGACACCTGCTCACGCGCCTGCTCATACGTGACCGACCCGTCCCGGGTCAGCTCCTCGATCCGCAGGTCGATGGGATTTCCGGGCAGGAGGCGGATGAGTACGAACGTGATGAAGGTCGCAACGACGATCGTGAGGAATGCCTTGGCCACCGCGCGGAGGATCGGATGGCGCCATGCGGAGCCGAGGTAGCGACGCGGCTCCATCGCGGGCCGGGCTGCCGCGGCGATCGCCGTCACGTGCCAGAGAGTACGGCCAGCAGTCGCTCGAGTGGCATCTCGGCGAGCGAGGACAAGCGCACGTCTGCGCGGCTGACGTCAAGACCGCGTGTCAGCGCGTTCGGAACGGCGACGCACCGCAAGCCCGCATCTTTCGCCGCGGCGATGCCATTGGGCGAATCCTCGAGCGCGACCGCCTGTGAGGGATGGACATCCAGCGCCCTGACTGCCGCCACGTAGAGATCCGGGAAGGGTTTTGTCCGCGCGACGTCGTCGCGCGTGAGCACGGCATCCCAGAAGGCGTGGATGCGCAGCCGCTCGATGTGACCGATGACCCACTCTCGTGACGAGCTCGACGCGATCGCGAGCCTGAGTCCCATCCGCCGAGCGTCGGCGATGTAGTCACGCACGCCTTCCATGAGATCGAGCGCTGCGATGAGCTCGTTCTTGCGCTCGTCGCGGCGCTGCTGCGTCGCGGCGCGATCGAGGCCCTCCCCGACCAGCGCCGCCAGATAGTCGACGGGCACGAAGCCGCGATCGCTGCCGATGTCGTCGTGCCACCTATCGATCGGCACCTCGAAGCCGTGCTCGCGATAGATCTCGATCCACGAGTCCAGCGAGGGCCCTTCGGTCTCGAGGATCAGGCCGTCGAAGTCGAACACCACCGCGCGGATCATGCGAGCGTGGCCTTGACCTGCGCCCGCGTGATCGCGGGCGAGTGCGCAAGGATGGCGCGCTCGATCTCCGCGGTGACCGCGTGCTCGGAATCGCGCGTGCGCTCGGCGACCGCCGTGCATGCGGCCGTCGCAAGCCCGGCGATGTCCAGCGCGCTCTCCAGCTCGTCTGTCGTGATCGCGAGCGCCACGTCGGTCGTCACCCAGAGGTCGACGGCGTAGCCCGCGCAACGGAGCCCGCGTAGCTCCAGGACCCCCTCGATCACGCTCGTCACCAGAGTCGCTCGGAGATCGGCAGGCCCAGCACGTCTCGCGCGCGGCCCACGAGCGCGAGCGAGCCCGTCACGCACACGATCTCGCCGCGCGCGGCCGACGAGCGCGCCGCCGCGATGGCCTCCGCCGGGTCGTCCACCACGGTCACGCGGACACCGCGCACGAGTCGCGCCAGCTTGGCGGCCGCCAATCCTCGCGGACCCGGTGGCCGCGTCGCGAACACGGCGGAAGCACGTTCGAGCAGCGGTCGGATGACCGCGCGCGCGTCCTTGTCCTCCATCACGCCGATCACCAGTCGCACGCGGCGCCGCGGGTATTCGCGCTCGAGCGCGCGCGCGAGCGCAGCCGCCGAGCCATCGTTGTGCGCGCCGTCGAGGATGGTCACGGGCTCCCCGGGCACGACCTCGAACCGCCCGGGCACACGCAGATCGCGCAGTGCGCCGAGCGCGTCGCCTCTTTGGGCAAGGCCGTGTTCCTCGAGAGCCTGAAATGCCGCGATCGCGACCGCCGCGTTCACGCGCTGGTGGTCACCGCGAAGCGCGAGGGCATCGCGCGGCACCGCCTGCAGCGAAGGCGTGTGTACCTCGCGGGCCTCAGCAGCAAGTGCCGCGCACTGACGCAGCAGCGTTGCCCGTACGGAGGCCGCCTGCGGCGCGAGGATCGCGACTCGGCCTGGTCGCAGCACGCCGGCTTTCTCCAATGCGATCTGCGACAGCCGGTTGCCGAGGAGCTTCGTGTGGTCGTGGCTGATCGGCGTGATCACGCTGACATGCGGATCCACGGCGTTGGTCGCATCGAGCCGGCCACCAAGTCCGACTTCGACCACGGCGACCCGACACCCGCGCGCCGTGAAATGAGCGAGAGCCAGGACGGTCGTGAGCTCGAAGGTCGTTGGCGCACCTCCCGAGGGAAGGTGCCGGCCGAGCTCCGGCACGAGCGGTCGCAGCGCGTCGACGGCCCGCGCGAACGCCGCGTCATCGATCGCCACGCCATCGACGCGGATCCGTTCTCGGTACGACTGCAGGTGCGGTTTGGTGTATAGGCCTGCGCGGATCCCCGACGCGGAGAGGATCCGCGCGAGCATCGTAGCGGTGGAGCCTTTGCCCTTCGTGCCGGCGACGAGCACGCAGATCATCGCGCGGTCCGGCGCGTCCCCGAGATCGAGAAGAACGCGCGTCCGGCGAAGATTCCATTCGAGACGCGGGTTCGACCGAGCGTTCCAGCCGACACCGCGCTCCATGTCCGAGAAGCTGTACAGCCACTCAAGGGCTCGAGCGAGATCAGCCGATACTGGCGGGATGCCCAACACGCCAAGATGGGGCGATCCGCCGGTGGTCATGGGCATCCTCAACGCGACGCCGGACTCATTCAGTGGTGACGGTCTTGCGATGGACGCGCTCGCGCTCGCCGGGCGCGGTCGCGAATTCGCGTCCGCCGGCGCGGCGATCATCGACGTCGGCGGCGAGTCCACGCGACCCGGTGCCGGCGCGGTGTCCCTCGAGGACGAGCTGGCCCGCGTGCTCCCCGTGATCCGCGCGCTGGCCGGCACATCGGACGCGCTGATCTCGATCGACACGATGAAGGCCGCTGTCGCGGAGGCGGCCGTCGGACTTGGTGCGACGATCGTGAATGACGTCTCCGGCTTGCGCGACGAAGGGCTCGCGGCGGTCGCGGCTCGTCATCGCGTCTCCCTCGTGCTCACCCACAACGGCCACACTACGCGGGAGCGCGGCATCGCCGAGAGCGGCGATCCCCTCGAAGACGTTGTCGTCGAGATCCGCCGTCTGGCCGGGATCGCGCAGCGCGCCGGCGTCGAGCCGACCATGTTGATCGCGGATCCTGGTCTCGGGTTCGGCAAGTCCGCGTCCGCGAGCCTCGCGCTCATCGCGCGCACGAGCGAGCTGCGCGAGCGGCTGCGACCGATGCCGCTGCTCGTGGGTCCATCGCGCAAAAGCTTCATCGGGCGGTCGCTCGATCTTCCCGTGGACCAGCGTCTCGAGGGGACGCTCGCGTGCGTCGCGATCGCGGCGTTCCAGGGAGCCGAGATCATTCGGGTGCACGACGTCCAGCCTTCCGCGCGTGTCGTGCAGATGATCGCCGCGCTACGCGAAGCTGCTCCCGCGAAAGCGTGATCGCGACCGCTTCCGCCGTTGCCTCGAGACTGGGCGGATCGGGCTTGGTCACGCGGACCCACACGCTGTCGGGCTCATCCCAGCGGCTCAGAGCGGCGTCCGCGATGTCGTAGGCCACGCGCTCAAGCAGCCGTCGGGACGTCGCCGCGACGGCGTCGCGGGCCACGTCCGCGAGCTCGTCAGGGCGCGCGGTCCGCAGGCCCTGTCGCGATCGCAGGGTGACGTCGACCAGGAACACGCGCATGTGATCGCGCTCGCCGTCATACGCACCGTGGCGCCCAGGGCAGGGGAGCGCCCGAACGTCGACGTCCGTCACGAACAGCACCCGAACGCCGCGCGGATACTCAGCGCATGGTGTGGGTCGCATTCGGTCTCGGTGCGAATCTTGGCGACCGCGCAGGAGCGCTCAGGTCCGCCGCCGTGGAGCTTGCAGGCAAGGTCGAGATCACCGCCGTGTCCTCGGTCTACGAGACCGCGCCATACGGTCACCGCGATCAACCCGCGTTCCTGAACTGCTGCGTCGTCGGCGAGACCACCACGTCGGCGCGTTCGCTTCTCGCGCTCATCGCTGCGATCGAGGCGCATCTCGGACGCAAGCCTCGCGCGCGCTGGGGACCGCGCGAGATCGACATCGACCTGCTGCTATACGGAGACGAGATCGTTTCGGAGCCCGATCTCGCCGTGCCGCACCCCGGCTTGCTCGATCGCGCGTTCGTCCTGGTCCCGCTCGCGGAGATCGCGCCGACGCGCATCGTCCCGGGCCGCGGACTCACGGTCGCCGGCGCGCTCGCACGGCTCGCTCGGTCCGCGGGCGACGTGCAGCGGGTCGCGGGGCCGCTCGACGTGTCGGATCGTGCGGCTCCGTGAAGCGGAGGTAGAACCCGAACGGATCCTCAGCGCGGAAATCCCGCGCTCCCCAGGCTCTGATTCGCGGCTCGGCGACCACGCACCTCGCGGCGACGGCCGCGCGATACGCCGCATCGAGATCGTCGACGGGGATGACGAGCTCCACGCCATAGCCCCTCTTGCGTACGTTGCGAAAACGCCGGAAGTACTCGTGCTCACCGACCGCCTCCGTGCCGCCCCAGAACAAGAGGAGGCTCGAGCCGCGACGCATCACGAGATAGCCGTCAGCGTCGTCGGACGTCTCCTCGCGCACGACCGTGAATCTGAACCGTCGGTAGAAGGCCTTGGCTGCTCGCAGATCAGGCACGTGGAGCTCAACGAGGACGTCGGTCTTTGGTGCCGCGGTCACGGCCAGATGAGCTTGCCGCTCTTGTATAGCTCGTTCACGAACGAGTCGTTGTAGACGGTCTTCACGTCAACGCGTTTCGGGAGCGCGCCGTAGTCGGCGAGGAATGATTCGAGCGCGCTCCACTGCTCCCTGGTGGTCGCGCCGATGCCACGCGTTCTTGTCATGTCGTTCTGCGCCGCATCGATCTCAGTGTCGAGCATGTAGCGCTGGTGCGCGCGGTCCTCACCGGGCGCGTACTTCATCACGATGTCGATCGCTCCGTCGCGATCCGCCGTCGCGTCCTCGATCCCCTTCAACGCCGCACGCAGGAATCGCTTCACGAGATCAGGCCTCGACGCGACGAGGTCACGGTTCGACATATACGTGAGCCCGAAGGACGGGACGCCATAGGTCGTCGGATCGAAGAGCCGGACGGCGACCCCCTGGCGCGCCAGCGTGTCCGGCTCGTTCGCCGCGAATACCGGATACACATCGACCTGCCCCGTCGCGAGGACGCGCGGGTCGAATCCGACGGCGACCTCGCGCACCTTCGAGCGGTCGACGCCGCCGATCTTCAGCAGAGCGAGGTAGTCGGCGGACGGCGTCGACTTGTAGCCGACCAGCTTCCCTTCCCAGTCCTTCACGGTTTGGATCGGCGAGTCCGCGCGGACCGCGAAGGCTTGATCGTCGCGCTGCCCGATCACCGCGATGGACACGAGCGGAACGTCGGCCTGCGCAACGCGTTTGAGGATGTCGCCGCCGGTCCCCGTCGAGAACTGCGCGCGTCCCGTCGCGATCAGCTGCACGTGCTCGCCGCTCACTGCGTGCTGGATCGAGACGTCGAGCCCCTGCGCCTTGAAGTAGCCACGTTCCTGCGCGATGTAGACGCCGACGAACGGGAGATCGGCCTGGGGCTTGAATCCGGCGATGAACGTGATCTTCTCGACGGGAAACGGCGTCGACAAAGGGGATGCGCTTTGGGACGCCGGCGCGGGGCCGACGGCCGCCGGGGCACACGCGCTGACGGCGACGACGAGTGCCGCGAGCCACCGCATCAAGTCGTCAATTGTGCGGGATGCCAATGGAGCACGCGACGCTCGCTCGCGCCGACGAGCGCGTTCGCTGCGATGCCGATCGCGGCGAGAAGCAGCACGGCGGCGAACAGCGTCGCGAGGTCGAGGTTCGCATTTGCGACGAGGATCACGCGACCGAGGCCGCGGTCCGCCCCGGTCCATTCCCCGATGACCGCGCCGATGAGCGCGAGGTTCAAGCTGATACGCGCGCCCGAGAAGAGATAGGGCAGTGCGTTCGGCACACGCAGCCGCCGGAAGATCTCGTCGCGGGTCGCACCGAGTGTCTCGAGGAACGCGACCTCCTGCAAATCGGCCGATCGCAACCCGACGAAAGCATTCACGAGCATCGGGAAGAACGTGATGAGTGCCGCGATGCCGACCTTTGGTGCGCTGCCGAAGCCGAACCACAGCGTGAAGAGAGGCGCGACCGCGACGATCGGCGTGAGCTTCACGAGGATCGCAAGAGGGAAGAGCGTCCGTTCAAGCACACGCGAGCGCACCATTGCCGTCGCGAGCGCGAAGGCAACGCCGGTGCCCACCGCGAAACCCGCGGCCGCTTCGACGATCGTGACGCCAGCTTCGCGCAGGAAGAACGGCAGGTCGCTTAGGAATCGCGCCACCACCGCGCTCGGCGCGGGCATGAGATAGCCGGGCACGCGGAACGCGCTCGTCCAGAGCTCGAGCGCGATCGCGATGATCCCGATCGCGAGCGCCGCGATGCCAAGATCGGTGAGCGTGCGACGCACGCTGCTCATGCGAGCAGCTTCCGCACGTCGTCCACCAGATCGAGGAATCGCGGGTCACGACGCAGCGCAGCATCGCGCGGCCGCGCGAGATCGACCCTGATAGTCCCGACGATGCGACCGGGTCGGCCACCGATGACCGCGACGCGGTCCGCGAGCCACACCGCTTCGCCGATATCGTGCGTCACGTAGACCACCGTCCGACCATTTCCCCAGAAGCCAACGAGCTCGAGACGCAGATCTTCGCGTGTGAGCTCGTCGAGCGATGACAGCGGCTCGTCCATCAGCAGCAGCGACGGATCCGCGACCAGCGATCGCGCCAGCGCGACGCGCTGTCGCATTCCGCCGGAGAGCTCGTGCGGATATTGATCGACCGCGCGATCGAGTCCAACGCGCGCGATCCACTCGCGTGGCGTTGGACCGCCGCGGCGCTCGAGCGTGTTCACCTCGAGCGGCAGATGGACGTTCTCGAGCACGGTACGCCAGGGATGCAGCGCGGAGTCCTGCCCGACGAGCCCGATCCGCTTCCCGCGGCGCGATTCGCTCGGATCCGCGCCCGCGAGCCGCACCTCGCCTGACATGGGCGCGACCGCGCCCGAGATGACCCTGAGCAGCGTCGTCTTCCCGGATCCGCTGCGCCCGACGATGGCCAGCACCTCGCCCGTCGGGACGCGCAGGTCGATACCGTCGAGCACCGCCGAGCTCCCATAGCCCGCGCGCACACCGGTGATCTCGATGGCTGGTACCACGTGACGATGCTAGGTCGCTCGGCACTGGGTGCCCCGCACTAGCATGAGCAGCCAACACGGTGCGTGGCGTGATCGTCGATCTCGATCGCTCGATGCCGCGGGACCCGGGTCCAGCCGACCGGCCCACGCTCTCGCGCCCTGCGATCTCGAGTGCGCTCCTCATGTTGGGCTGCGTCGTCTTCGCGGTCGTTGTCCTCATCGGCCGCCCTGCGTCTGTGATCGCGCCGACCCAGGCGCCGGATCTCTCGATCACCGGCACGGCGGTTCCGCGCGGGGCGATCCTCAAACCGCTGCAGCTCCCGCGCGCTTATGTGAACGTCGATCTCGCGGCGATGCCGGATCGCCTCGCGAACGAGGCCGCTCCGTGGACCCTTCGCAGCGTGGTCGTGATCCGCGGCACGCCGGGCGTCGCATCGGTGGAAGGACCGGCGGTGATCTCGTGGACGGAGAACGGGATCGCGTACTGGCTGGCGTCGCCGACACGAAGCACGACCGAGCTCATCCGGATCGCGGACGACCTCAAGTGAACGCGCGCCTGGAGGCGCTCCTCACGCTGGCCGCGACGTTCGTCGCGATCGCGTTCTTCGCGAGCGTGCCCTATTGGCCGAAGGAGCCGCTGAACAATCCGATCCCGTCGTTCGTCAGCGCGGCAGCGCAGAGCCCCACGTCCGCAAAGGCGCCCCTCCTCGGGCCGTCCGTGCTCGCGAGCCTGGCGCCGGCGCCCGATCTCAACCCTGACCTGCCCGCCGACTTTGCCGTCGTCACGGCGCGCCGGGGCATCAACGGAGAGACCGGGCTCATCCCGACGGCCGCGTCGATCACGACGTTCCGCCTACGGGCGACGGGCGACCTCGTTTCGGTCGCCGCGCCGACCGGCGTCGAGCCGGTGCGCCCGCTGCCTGGCGATCCAGACCCGGCGTTCCGCGTCCACGGCGTGTACGCCGTCGTGACCTTCGAACGGGGCTCGACGGTCGTGCGCTGGACGGAACACGGCGTGACGTACGAGGCATCATCGCGCACGCTCGATGCCGCGAAGCTGACGGAGGTCGCGAACAAGCTCCGATAGCGTGCCGCA
>JANMWW010000060.1:0-3535 GCA_031394155.1 Chloroflexota bacterium
CTTGTCGAGCGACTTGTCCTCGTATTGGCTCTGGATCGTTTCGGCCTTGCCCTTCGATCGCTCGAGGGGGACGAGGTCGGTGAGAGGCTGCCGTGTGATGACGACGCCGGCGGCGTGCGTGCCGGTGGAGCGCACGAGACCTTCGACCTTCTCGGCCAGGTCGAGCAGGCGCTGGATACCCGGGTCACTTTCCATGTCCCGCAGCTCGGCGACCATGCGACGCGCCTCCTGGAGGTCAACGCCGAACGGGATGACTTTCGCGACGCGGTCGGCCTCGCCGTATGGCATACCGAGCACACGCGCGACGTCCCGCACGGCAGCCCGCGCCAGCATCGTGTTGAAGGTGGCGATCTGCGCGACGCGGTCGGCGCCGTACTTCTTCGTGACGTAGGCGATGACCTCGTCGCGTCGGTTGTCCATGAAGTCGACGTCGATATCTGGCGGCGTGTATCGCTCGAGGTTGAGGAAGCGGTCAAAGATGAGCCCGTACTTGATCGGATCGATGTCGGTGAGGTTGATGGCGTAGTTCACAAGCGAGCCGCCGGCGCTTCCGCGCACGGCCGTGAGGATGTCGTTGTCGTGCGCGTACGTGATGAAGTCCTGCACGATGAGGATGTAGCCCGCGTAGCCCGCCTTGCCGATCACGTCGATCTCGCGGTCGATCCGCGCCTGCAGCTCGGGAGTCATCGCGCCGTAGCGCTCGACGACGCCCTTCTCGGCCATCTTCCGCAGCTGCTCTTCCGGGGTCATGCCCTTCGCGACCTCGAAGTGGGGCATCTTCACTTCGCCCAAGGGCAGCTTGATGTCGATCATCGACGCGATCTTCACGGTGTTCTCGAGCGCTTCCTCATTTTCACGGCCCTCCTCCGGTCCGACCGCACCGCCGGCGGATGGGAACAGTTGTTTCATCTCCTCCGCGGTCTTCAAATACAGCTCGGGGTGATCGATCATCTTGAGGCGGTCCTGCGCGTCGATGGTCTTGCCCTGCTGGATGCAGACCATGACGTCCTGGGCCTCGGCGTCCTCGGCGTGGACGTAATGCAGGTCGTTGGTCGCGACCATCGGGATCCCGGTGCGCTTCGCGACCGCGCGCACGCCCTCGCGCTGGTTGCGCTGCTCGGGAATGCCGTGGTCCATGAGCTCGAGGAAGTAATTCCCCTTGCCGAAGATCTCCTGGTACTCGAGCGCGACCTTCACCGCGGCGTCGACGCCCTCGTCGAGATATGTGCGGGCGAGCTCGCCCTGGAGGCACGCCGACAGCGCGATGAGACCCTTGCTGTGCTTCCGCAGCAGCTCCTTGTCCATCCGCGGGCGGTAGTACATGCCCTCGAGGTGTGCCGCGGTCACCAGCGCGACGAGGTTCTGGTAGCCGGTGAAGTCCTTCGCCAGGAGGACGAGGTGGAAGGGCTTGCCGTGGCCCTCGATGCGCGGGTCGCGGTCGAAGCGGCTGTTGCGGGCGATGTACGTCTCGACGCCGATGATCGGCTTGATGCCTGCCTGGCTGGCCTGCACGTAGAAGTCGATCGCACCGTAGAGCGCACCGTGATCGGTGAGCGCGAGAGCCGGCATGCCGAGCTCCTTCGCGCGCGCGACGAGGTCGGTGACGCGGGACAGCCCGTCAAGCAGGCTGTACTCGCTGTGCGTGTGGAGATGAACGAACTGCTGGACGGCGACCTCACGTGCCGCTGGTAGGAAGCCCCGCGGCATGGACCAGTTTAGGCGCCCGGTCGCTAGCCCTTCGTTACGGTGATATTCACGATGAGCGGGCGATGGTCGGAGGCGCGTTTCGCGTCGACGAGGTCCGCGCCGCTGACCGTGTGCGCCTGCGCGCCCACGACGCCGCGACCCCAGACGTAGTCGATGCGCTTCTGCGGACTGTCGTCGGTCGTGGTGTCCCCGGCGGACGCTCCAAGGTCATCGAGACCGAATTCGTTCAGCAGACGGATCTCGATGTCCTTAGGCGTCGCGTTGAGGTCGCCAGCGATGATGACCGGCGACGTGTCGCCGATCTCGCGGATGATCGTGCGCACCTGCTCCTGACGCACGAAGGTGCCATCGGACAGCTCGTCCAGGTGCGTGCAGCCCACCAGCACCCCGTTGGTGCGCAGGAAGAGTGCGCCCCGGGGCTGATGGCGGATCCCCGGCTCGGGCGCGTAATGGACGCGCTTCACATCGGTCATCGGGTATTTCGAGAGGACGGCGTTGCCGTAGAGGTCGCCGATGTTCGGTAGCCACACGTACTGCATCCCGGACCGCTCGGCGATCACAGACAGCGCGTCGTGCTGCTCGTCGATCATCCAGCCTCGCACGACCTCCTGAAGGCAGAGCACGTCGGGCTGCTCGCGCAGGATCGTGTCGACGACGGCGTCGAGAGACGGGATCTGACCCGCGTCGAAGCCCTGGTGGATGTTGTAAGTCATGAATCGGAAAGTGGCCGATGCGTCCTTCGGTGGCTGCGCCACGGGCGTGCTGAGGAACGCCCAGAACGGAACACCCAGCGCGATCACCGCGGTCGCGAGCGCGAGCGGCGCACCAAGGCGGACCGCTGACGCCGGCGTGATGAGCGCGACGAGCGCGACCGCCGCGAGCGCGGCGTACACCGCGGGCTGATACGCCCAGAACGCGTAGAAGCCGAAGGCCGCGAGCACGAAGAGCACCCAGCCGAACGACAGCGGAAGGATGACTCTCGCTGGCGAGCCCGCCGGGCGGAGCGGGCTCCCGAGGAGCGCCGCTGCGGCGATGACGACCCCGGCCGCGAGGATCGCCGCGCCGATGAGGGAGACGAGGGGCAGGTGCAGCCACAGCAGCGCTCCGCCGAGCGCGACGGCCGCTGCCGCGATCGGGCCCCGCGCTGGAAAGCGCGTCAGCGAAAGCGCCCCCGCCGCGACGCCGAGGCCGACGGTGAGCTGGCCGATCTGTGTCGCGCGCGCCTGCTCCGGCCCGAGCCCCAGCCCTCCCGCGAGCGCTGCCTGAGCGCCGTTCGTCGCACCGGTCTCCGCGATCAGCACCAGGCATGGCGTCACGAGCAGGCCGATCACCCCGCGCAGGTCTGGCGCTGTCCACTGTCGATCCGCCCCGAGCGCGACCAGACCCATCGCCACGAACACGAGTGCGCCTCCACCAACGATGCCGACGGCGAGCGGCCATGCAAGGTCGACGACGGGCACGGTCCGGAAGATCGCGCGCAGCGCGAGATCGCACGCGAACGCGATCGGCAGAGCGCGTGCGAGCGGCGAGGCGACATCGGGAGTGCGCGCGCTGTGAATGAAGGCCATCCACCAGAAGCCGCCAGCCAGCGCGATCACGGAGAGCGCGAGGTCGATCGAGTTGCTGCGCGAGGTCGTGGTGAGGAAGGTCGCGACGGCGAAGAGCAGCCCGGCGATACCGAGCGCCCGACGCGGACCAAGGCGCCAAGAAATGAGAAGCGCGAGGAACGACGTCGCGAAGACCACCACCGCCATGATCGCGAGGGTCGTGTTCGGCGCGCCGAAGTAGGTCCGCTGGAAGGTGGGCGCGAACGGGCGCACGTCGGCGC